>NZ_MJYA01000018.1:0-123403 GCF_001763075.1 Campylobacter sp. BCW_4321
ACTCTCCTACTTGTTAAAAATTTCATCCTGATAATTTTAAAATTATTAGGATGGATGTTTTTATTGTATTTATTTTTGTTTTATTATTTAATTTTATAAAAATATAATTATCTTTTTATGCAACTTATAGGATAATATAGGATTTTAATTTTATTATCTAGGAAGATCATGTTTGATAAAATTCATTATTATTATTTTAATGCTAATTATGAAAAATGTTTAAACTTGAGTGAGCAATTTTTAAAAGAAAGTCCAAAATTTGCTTTAGAATTTGCTACGCTTTCTTCTTATAAACTTTCTCTTTTTCAAAAAGCTTTATATTATGCTCAAGAGCTTTTTTCTTTAAATCCTACAAGTTTTAATGGTCTTATACTTGCTAAAAGCTATATTGAAAATTTAAGACTTGATGAAGCCTTGAATTTATTACAAACACTTTTAACTCGCAAAGATGATTTAGAGGATGAACTTAAGTTAGAATTGGCTTTTATTTATAAACTGAGTAATAAACTAGAAGAATCTGAACAAATT
This sequence comes from Campylobacter sp. BCW_4321, assembly GCF_001763075.1. Classification (NCBI taxonomy): domain Bacteria; kingdom Pseudomonadati; phylum Campylobacterota; class Epsilonproteobacteria; order Campylobacterales; family Campylobacteraceae; genus Campylobacter; species Campylobacter sp. BCW_4321. The sequence goes on from NZ_MJYA01000018.1 coordinate 529, forward strand.
TTCAAAGAATTACTTTCTAAAGATATGTATAATCTTAATCTATGGAAAAATTATGCAGAAATTTATTTTAAACATGATTTTACGAAGGCATTAAATGCACATGAGCACTTGTGTCATTTTATGCAAGATTTGATTGATAAACTACAAAAAGGAATCATTGCTGAACAAACCAATCTTAATTTAATTAAACTCGAAGATAGGCTTCATAGTAAAACCAAAGAAAATCTTACCATTTCTAAAATAGAAGATTTTTTAACTCATCAAATTTTACCCCAAAAAGCATACTTGCTTTTTAAGCTTTTTAGAATATCTGATTCTTTAGAACTTTTTCAATCGCTACAAGAAGCCAATCAACACCATGCACAGTTTTGGCAAAACTATGCTAAGGTATTAGAATTTAACTCAAACTATCAAGAAGCTTATCATGCTTATAAAAAATGTCTTAGCTTGGATTCTCATGCAACCTATCAATTTGATTTGGCTTATCTTTTGATGCGTATGGGAGTGGATGATAATTTTGAAGAGGGCAAGAAATATTATGAAAGCAGATTATTTTATGCTCATAATGAAACTTTTTCTACTTATCATTATAATGAAAGCCTAAAAGCTTTTAATAAATTTGGCGTTGATGCTTTTAAAAATAAAGAAGTTTTAGTATTTTGCGAGCAAGGCTTTGGCGATACTATAATGTATGCAAGATGCTTAGAAAAACTTTGCAAAATCGCTTCAAAGGTTTTATTTGCTCCTCAAAGTGCCATGTATGAAATGTTTAAAAATCAAATCAAATTTTTAAATCAAAATGATGATATTTTTAAAAATGTAAAGGTTTTAAAAAATCTACCTACAAATTTTGATTATGCTATTCCTATTTGTTCTTTGCCTTTTTTTATTGATATTAAGCTTGATGAGATTTTACGATTAAAAACACCTATATTGCCACAGAAAAAACCGCATAATCAAAGAAAAAAACTTGGTATTTTTTATGCTACTCCTAATGCTGAAAATTCTGATTTATTAAGAAATGTAAAATTTGAATTTTTATTTGATGTATTAAAAGACTTAGATTATGAAATCATTTCTTTTCAAATGCAATTAAAAGAAGAATTACCTAAGGTAATAGAAGATAGAAGCAAGCTTATAAAAAATTGGAATGATACTCTAAATTATTTATATGATATTGACTGTATGCTTAGTATTGATAGTGCTATAGCGCATTTAAGTTTAGCTATGGATATTCCTACTATAGTTCTTTTACATCCTAGGTTTGATTGGCGTTGGGGAAAATTTGAAAATCCTAAAAGTTATTTTTGGCCAAAAGCAAAATGTTTTATCATAAAAGAACAAGAAGAAACAAAAAGGAATTTACAAAAACTGATTAAAGATATTTTAAACTAAAGCTTAATTTAAGAGCTTTAGGTGGAAAATTTGGTTTTTGATTTGCAAAAATTAAAAAATTGATTTTTAAACTAATCAAGGTATAATTTTAAAGTTAAAAATAAGGAATAACTATGCTCTATGTTTATATCAAAACTCAAAATGCTTTAGTTCAAAGAATCAACTTTAATCTCGATAGTCAAGAACTACCACAAAATATTTTATGGATTGATTTACTTCATCCAAGTGCAGCAGAAATTGCTTTTATATCAAGTGAATTTAATCTTGAGTTTCCTACAAAAGAAGAAAGAGAAGAAATAGAACTTAGCGCAAAATATTGGGAAGACAATGCGACAATAACCATCAATGCTCATTTTTTAGTAAGAGATCTTAAAAGCGATGAAGAAGATAGGAATTTAATCAAGCTTCGCACAGAAATTGTTACTTTTGCTACAGCTAAAAATATCTTATTTACTATAAGATATAACGAATTTAGTACTTTTGAAGAAATTCAAGCAAGAATTTTAGCTAGTCCGAAGAATTTTGAAGATGGTTTTGATATTATTGATAAAATGTTTGAAGTGCGCGTTGAAAAAGATGCGGATTTACTAGAATGGATAGATAAAGAAGCAAGACGCTTAAGAACAAGTGTTTTAGAAAAAAAAGATGAATATAGTTATGATGAAATGCTAAAGGATATTTCAAGCTTACAAGAGCTTAATATGCGTGTAAGAGATTCTTTATTTGATAAACGTCGTGCTATGACTTCTTTGCTAAAAAGCGATAAAATTGATAAAGATATAAAACAAAATCTTACTATAGTTTTAAAAGACTTAAATTCTTTGGTTGAATTTAGTGTTTCACAACTTAATATCTTAGACAATATTCAAACCATTTTAGCCAGCCAAATCAACATAGAACAAAACAAAATCATTAAAATTTTTACCGTTGCAACTGTTGCCATGATGCCTCCTACTTTAATAGGAACTGTTTATGGTATGAATTTTAAATTCATGCCAGAACTTGAACTTCACTATGCTTATCCCATAGTGCTTGGGGTGATGGTAATTTCTATCATTTTACCTTTGGTTGTTTTCAAGAAAAAAGGATGGTTATAAAAATTTATTAAGGAGAAACAATGGATATGATAAACATAGGAATTTTAACCCTAAGCGATAGAGCAAGTAGTGGCATATACGAAGATAAAGCTACTGCTGAAATTGAAAGAGTGTTAAATTCATATATAAAAAATGATATTATTTATCATAAAGAATTAATCCCTGATGATTATGATTTGATCATTAAAAAATTACTTTATCTAGCAGATGAAAAAAAATGCGATTTGATTGTTACAAGCGGAGGTACAGGTCCAGCACTTCGTGATGTAACCCCAGAAGCCACGGAAGCCGTGTGCGATAAAATGATGCCAGGTTTTGGAGAACTTATGCGCTTAGAAAGTTTAAAATATGTCCCAACAGCTATACTTTCAAGACAGAGTGCAGGAATTCGCAATAAATCTTTTATCATTAATTTACCAGGAAATCCTAAGGCTATAAAAGAATGCCTAGAGCCTGTTTTTCCGGCTATACCTTATTGTATTGATTTAATAGAAGGCGCTTATATAGAAGCAAATGATGAAGTTATTAAGGTTTTTCGCCCTAAGAAAAAATGTCAAAATTAAAATTTATTAGCTCTGATAAGTCTGCTTAATTGTCTAGCAAGCAGACTTGCCGAAGCTTCATCTTTACTTATCTTTTGCACTTTATTTTTAAACTTACAAAGTCTGTCATCTAAAATCATATCATTGATTGGAATTTTAGGCTTTTCTTTTTGCTTTTGTGAAATCTTTTTCTTAAAAAACATTCTTTAATCCTTTTTTATAAATATACATCAACTTAGTTGAAAAGAATATTATTTTAGATTTTAAGCTATTAACTTTATTTCATTATTTTAAGCTAGAATTCGCAAAAAACCAATCAAGGAAAAATAATGACTTTAATTGCAATTTTATGTCTTTACACAGCACTTTTATCTTGGATTTCCTATACTCAAATTCGTTTCTTAGAAAGAGAAAAAGACAAACAAGCTCAAATTTTAAGCGAAAAAGACTATCAAAATGCAGCAGACATTGCCATCGAAAATGAAAAATTTAAACTATTTTCCAATTTTTATAATTTAATCATCAATGTTGCATGGATAGGTTTTGGATTTTTATATCTTAAAGAATTACTTATCTCAAACAACACTCGTTTTGAAAATACTTTATTTTTATTATCTTTTTTAATAATCACAAGCATTTTAAATCTACCTTTAAGTATTTATGAAAGTTTTGTCAAAGATAAAGCCCATGGTTTTTCAAATATGACTGCAAAACTTTTTATCAAAGACACTGTAAAAAGTCTTATTTTAACTTTAATATTTGGATTTTTAATCCTTTATGCTTTGCTTTTTTGCTATGATTTTTTTGGAACTTTTTGGTGGATTGTGGCCTTTATTTTTGCCTTTTGTATTATAGTGATTATAAATCTTATTTACCCTACCTTGATAGCACCTATTTTTAATAAAATGGAAAAACTAAACGATGAAAATTTGCTGAAAAAAATCAGCTCTTTAATGAAACAATGTGGGTTTAATGCAAATGGGGTTTATGTTATTGATGCAAGCAAAAGAGATAAACGTTTAAATGCTTATTTTGGTGGACTTTTTAAAAGCAAAAGAGTGGTTCTTTTTGATACATTATTAAAAGCTTTAAATGAAAGAGAACTTTTAGCTGTTTTAGGACACGAGCTTGGACATTTTGTTCATAAAGATATTATCAAAGCTTTATTTAACGGTGCTATAACTATGTTTTTACTTTTTTTTGTTTTTGCAAATTTACCTGAATTTGTTTACTTAGAAAGTCATCTAGAAGGAGTAAATGGCGGTGTATTTGCTCTTTTATTTATCTTTGCAAATATTTTTAGCTTTTTAATCTCTCCTATACTTAATGCCTTAAGTAGAAAAAATGAATTTGCAGCTGATCAACACGGAGCTAAAGTTACAAGCAAAGAAGATATGAAAAATGCGTTGATAGCTCTAGCAAGAGAAAATAAAGCTTTTATCAAAACAAGTAAAATATATACATTTTTTTATCTCAGTCATCCAAGTATTAGCGATAGAATCAAGGCTCTTTCTTGACTATAAAAAATGCTCTTATAGAAGCTAAATCTAGCTTAAAAGGTTATGAAAATGAAGCAGTATTTATACTCTGTGAATATCTAAAAAAAGATAAAGCTTGGTTATTTTTAAACCAAGATATAGAAATAGATCACAAACCTTATTTTGAGCTTATAGGACGTTTTAAATCTGGAGAACCTTTTGAATATATATTTGAAAAAGTGGATTTTTGGGGCTTAGAGTTTAAGATAAAAAAAGGCGTTCTAATCCCTCGTTACGATAGTGAAATTTTACTTTTTCAAATTTTAAATTTATGCAAAAAAATTACTTTTAATAAGATTTTAGAAATAGGATTTGGAAGCGGAATTTTAAGCATTGTTTTAGCCAAAGAACTTGGGTTAAAAATCACAGCCTGTGATATCAATCCTAAAGCCTTAGAATTAGCTTTAGAGAATGCCAAATTACACAAAGTCGAACATTTGATTGACTTTAAGCTTTGTAATTTTAAGCAAATTAAAGAAAATTATGATTTTATTTTTTCAAATCCACCTTATATTAAAAATTCATATCCTATAGATATTTGGGTACAAAAAGAACCCAAAGAAGCTTTATTTGGCGGAGAAGAAGGATATGAAATTCTAGAAGAAATCATACATTTTTCCCTCGATAAAAAAGTTAAATTTTTAGCTTGTGAATTTGGCTATGATCAAAAAGAAATTTTGGAAAAAATTTTATATCAAAATAATTTCATTGTTGATTTTTTCAAAGATGAACAAGGTTATAATCGTGCTTTTATAGCTAAATTTACAAATATGCGTTATGATAAAAAATAAAAGGAGAAACTTTTGAAAGCTGTTAATTTATTTTTACTTGCCTCCATCATAGGGGTTGAACTCATACTAGGAATAGTTGTTGCACCAACAATTTTTTTTCCTCAGAATCTTATAGGGGAAGGAGTGTTGAGCCATTTTCAAAGTGGCTTAATGATGACGCAAATTTTTATTAAAATGGGATATTTACTGATTTTTGTTTCAGTGGTTAATTTTTTATATGAAATTTATTCTCTTATAAAAGATGAAATAAAATTTCAAATAAAATTTTCAAAATTTATGCTGAGTTTGCTTATTTTGATTTTAAGCTTAATATTTGTTTTTTATTTTACTAATACCATAATTGAACTCCAAAACTTAGGTGAAAACGCTACAAAAACTCAAGAATTTATCAGTATCCATAATGCAAGTGAAGTGGTGATTAAAATCATCTTGATAATGCAAGTTTTTTTGTATTTCTTAAGCTTTAAAATAGCAAAAAAATGATAGAATATTAAATAAATCCAAAAAGAGAAGGAGTAGGCCATGATGATCTCTGATGCAACTATGATGCAACAAAATTACTATTTAAACAATGCACAAAAAGCTAGCGATAAAGCTTTAGAAAATATTGCAGCTGTTCGCGCAATAAGTGGAGTTGATAGTGCCAATTTAGCTATTGCTGACTCTTTAAGATCTCAATCAAGCACTATAGATCAAGGTATCGCAAATGCTTATGATGCTATAGGGGTTTTACAAATTGCAGATGCTAGCCTTACCAATATCTCTCAAAGTGCAGATAGACTTAATGAACTTTCAGTAAAAATGAACAATGCTGCACTTAATGATTCTCAAAAAGGAATGCTAAGAACAGAAGCAACACGCATACAAGAATCCATCAATGATTCTTTTAATAATGCAACTTATAATGGAAAAAATGTCTTTCAAACTATGAATTTTGTAGTAGGTAGCGGAACTGAAACTACAAATTTAAATCCATTAGCAACAGGTGGATTAAGCATAGATAATCAAGATAGTATTACAAATTTTATGGATCAACTTGGAAGTTTAAGAAGTGAAATAGGCTCAGGTATCAATGCCATTACATCAAATATTAATGCAAGTGTTCAAAACAGCATCAACTCAAAAGCAGCTGAAAATAATTTACTAAATAATGACATGGCAAAAAATGTTAATGATTTTAATGCCAACTATCTAAAAGAAAATGCTGCTGCTTTTGTTGCTGCACAATCTAACATGCAGCTTCAAAGCAAAATTGCTAATTTACTACAATAATATAAGCCCTAAATAGGGCTTATTTCTTTATCAAAATGACTTTAGAACAAATTTTAGAAAAAACCAAAAACGTTCGTCTTGTAGCCGCAAGCAAGTATGTCGATGCAAGTATAATTGAAAAGCTTTTTGATCAAGGTATAGTAGAATTTGGAGAAAATCAAGTCCAAGCTCTAGCACAAAAAAAAGAAAATCTTGATGAAAAAAAATTAGACATAAAGTGGCATTTTATAGGAACTCTACAAAGCAACAAAATCAATCTCTTAATCAAACAAAAACCTATATTATGGCACTCTTGTAATGGTATTAAAATAGCTAAAGCTATGGACAAAAGACTTGATTATAAATTAAATACTTTATTAGAAATCAATAGTGCAAATGAAAATAGCAAAAGCGGTCTAGATCCAAATCAAGCTGTAGAAGAATATTTACAAATACAAGAAGAATGCTCTAATCTAAATCTTTGTGGCGTAATGAGCATAGGATCACACAGCCAAGATAAAGAAAGTATTATCAAAAGCTTTGAAACTACATTTAAAATTTATGAAATTCTTCAAAAACATGGGGCTAAAATTTGCTCTATGGGGATGAGTAATGATTTTGAAATTGCTATAAAATGCGGATCCAACTTAGTAAGACTTGGAAGCATTTTATTTAAAAATCTTAAGTAAGAACAATCTTACTTAAGCATATTTATTAGAAATTTCCTCTACTATACTATCAGAGATAATAAAATCTGTATGATAAAGCAAGCAAGATCCCGCGCTAATAACTTTTAAAACAAGTTTTTTATTGTTTTTTTCATTAGGATTATGTGCATTTCTAGCAATTTCATGAATTTCATAGATTAACTCTCTATTTAACCTTGTCAAATCTAGCTCTATGATATTTTTTTCAAATTCCTTAGGTTCTGCGGTAAAATGATTTTCTTCTTTATTTTTAAAATCTTTTTTTGCTCCAAATTTTTTTATAGCTTTAATCTCGCCATCTTCAAGACTTTGTAAATCTTTAATTGCTTTTAAAAAAAAGCTAGGCTTCTCCCCTCCTTCAGCTTTAAATCCCAATACAAAACCATAGGCATTATTTTTTAAATTTTCATCTTTGATGATATTTTCTATTTCTTCTACATTGCTTTCAAATACAGTAGCATCAAACGAAGAATAATAATCTAAAATTTCAATTCTACCATAACGCTTATTATTTTTACTCATCATAGATTTGAAATCTTCAATTTTACCTATACTTAAAATTTCTCCATTATTTTTTAAACTTTCAAAATCTAAACTTTTAACATAATCTATGGCATTAATTTGTTCATAAAATCGATCTAAAGGATGGCCTGAAACATAAATTCCTAAAATTTCTTTTTCATATCCTAATTTTTCCATCACCTCAAATTCTTCATTTTTGGGAGTAAAATTTACTTGAACACCTGAAGTTAACTCCTCTTCACCAAAAAGAGAACTTGCAGCATTTTTTCTTACTTCGGCCATTTTACGCGATGCTTCGCTAAGATTTTCCATATTATCAAACAAAGCTTTTCTAGTAAAACCAAACTCATCAAAAGCCCCTGCCTTAATAAGACTTTCTAATGTTCTGCGGTTTATCTTGGTAGGATCTATCTTACCTAAGAAATCATTAATATCCTTAAATTCTCCATCTTGCCTTGCTTCAAGTAAATTTTCAACTGCAGGAATACCCACACTTTTTATAGCCCCAAGTCCGTATATAATAGCATCCTTGCCATCTTGCTCTAAAGCACTAAATTCACGGATCGCTTTGTTAATCGATGGAGGTAAAAGTTTAATATTCATTTTTTTCATCTCATCAATATAAACAGCAATTTTATCCACATTGTTTTCTTCGCTTGTTAAAAGCGCTGCCATAAATTCACTAGGATAATAAGTTTTTAAATAAGCTGTTTGAAAAGTGATCAACGCATAAGCCGCAGAGTGAGATTTATTAAAACCATATCCTGCAAATTTTACGATAAGCTCCCATAAATCCTCAGCTTTTGCTCTATCATATCCTTGTTTTTCTGCTCCATCTGCAAAATCAGTTTTAAGCTTTTTCATCTTCTCAGGATCTTTTTTACCCATAGCACGACGTACTACATCAGCACCTCCTAAAGAAAAGCCACCTATAATTTGAACAATTTGCATAACCTGTTCTTGATAAACGATAACCCCATAAGTAGGCTCTAAAACCTTTTCTAAACTGTCAAAAGGATATTCTATACTTTTTAAACCATGCTTTCTGTCGATAAAATCATCAAGCATTCCTGATTCCATAGGGCCTGGACGATAAAGCGCAAGAACCGCAATGATATCTTCAAAACGCTCTGGTTTTAAGCGTGCATTTAAGCTTTGCATACCGTCTGATTCGATTTGAAAAATCCCTAAAGTATTTCCACTTTGTATGGTTTTATAAACTTTGCTATCATTTACATCTATGGTTTCCCAAATAATGTCTTTATTGTAACGCTTTTTAATAAGCTTGATTGCATTATTGATTACTGTTAAAGTTTTTAGACCTAAAAAGTCAAATTTTATCAAATCCACATCTTCTAAATGATCTTTAGAATACTGCGTTACTAAATGTCTTTCATCATTTTTACTTTGTCTAAAAAGCGGAGTTTTCTTCCATAAACTTTCATTAGAAATTACAACACCCGCTGCGTGCATACCGGCATTGCGATTTAATCCTTCTAAAGCTCTTGCATATTCCCAAACTTCAGGACCTTTAGGATGACGATCAATAAATTCTTTGATTTTAGGTTCTTTTTCATAAGCAGCATCAAGAGTGATTTTAAGCTCTTCAGGCACAAGTTTAGCAAGCTCATCAGCATCTTGAATACTCATATCACAAACTCTAGCCACATCACGAATCACCCCTTTAGCTAAAAGCTTACCAAAGGTAATAACCTGTGCAACCTTATCTGCTCCATATTTATCAATCACATAATCAATCACTTCAGCACGTCTGTCTTGACAAAAATCCACATCAATATCAGGCATGCTCACACGCTCAGGATTTAAAAAACGCTCAAAAAGTAGACTATAAGGAATAGGATCTAAATCCGTAATCCTCAAACAATAAGAAACCAAACTTCCTGCAGCTGATCCTCTTCCAGGGCCTACTGGAATGCCTTTATCTTTAGCCACTTTAATAAAATCATGAACAATAAGCATATAACCTGAAAATTTCATATTTTTAATGATATTAATTTCTACTTCAAGTCTTTGTTTATATTCTTTATGCTTGCTTTCATCGATAAATTTTAATCTCTCTTCAAGTCCCTTTTTACAAAGCTCTTCAAAAACTATGTCATCATTATCAAAGCTAAATTCTTTTGTTTCTTCAGGCAAGGTAATATTATGATCTTTAGCATATTCTCTTGTAAATTTGAAATTCGGTGGAGTGGGATTGCCAAGATTAAGCTCTAAATTACATTTTTGCGCGATTTCTTGTGTATTTTCTATAGCTTCTGGAATATCTGCAAAAAGCTCACTCATTTGCTCAGGGCTTTTAACATAAAATTCATGCACACTATGACGCATTCTATCAGGGTCATTAAGTTTTTTTCCCATAGCTATACACATAAAAACCTCATGGGCAGCCGCTCTTTCTTTAAAAGTATAATGCGTATCATTTGTAGCAATGATTTTTATATTTAATTCTTTAGAAAGTCTGATAATATCATCATCTATCATTCTTTGATCACCTATACCATGACGCATGATTTCAAAATAAAAATCATCTTTAAAAACTTTTTTATACCATAATGCTGCTTCTTTTGCTGCTTCATAGCCTTTTGCACCAAAACGCACATTTCTTTCACTATAAGTATTTAAGTGCCAATTTACTTCACCTTGCAAGCAAGCAGAAGAACAAATAAGACCTTCGCTATATTTTTCTAAAAGCTTTTTATTGATACGCGGATAATAATACAAACCTTTAATATAACTTTGAGAACTTAAATACATTAAATTTTGATATCCGATCTCATTTTTTGCATACAAACAAAGGTGAAAACGCTGACGAGAACTTTTATCATCTAATTCATCGTGATTATGTAAATACGCTTCCATACCAATGATAGGTTTTAAACCTTGTGCTTTCATTGTTTGATAAAAATCAATTGCCCCAAACATATTTCCATGATCTGTCATAGCAACACTTGTAGCACCCTGCTCTTTTAAAGTCAAAGCTAATTCTTTAAGCTTATTAGCTCCATCAAGCAAAGAATATTCTGTATGTAAATGCAAGTGTGTAAATTGACTCATTTTCTTCCTTTAGTTTTTTAAGGCTTATTTTAATTTTGATAAAAATTATAAATTTTTCTCGCTGAATTTGAAAGAAATTGACCCTAAATTTCAACTTAAATTTTACAAAAAAGGCAAAAATTCAGCCAAAATAAACTATAATAAAAATTTAAGATTTTAATCTTAAATAAAATAAACTTTTCAAAGGATGAAATGATGAAAGTAAAAATTGCTTATTGCAATCTTTGAAATTATCGCCCACAAGCTGCAAGGGTTGCAGAAGAACTACAAAGCGATTTCAAAGATGTTGAAGTAGAATTTGAAATTGGCGACAGAGGTGATTTTATCGTTGAAGTAGACGGAAAAGTTATCTTCTCTAAAACACAACTTATTAATTGCGAAAGTGAAAGATTTCCATATCAAAATGAAATTAATCAATTAATAAAAAATAGAGTGTAATCAAACACTCTATCATAATATTTTCTCATATTCCTTGCCAATATATATGTTTTGCTCATACTCGATAATAGGACGCTTAATACAGCTTGGATTTTCTAATACAATTTTCTCAAGTTCTTTTTCATTTAAACTTTTAACTTTTTCTTTGTTTAAACCAAGTTTTTTAGAAGTTAATCCAGCAGTATTGATAAGTTCTTCAAAAGATTTTTGTTTTAACCATGTGTATAAAATATCTTGATTAACCTTTTTAATATCCATAAAATCAAACACAATGCCTTTTTGTGTTAAAGCATCCATAGCTTTTTTTACGGAATTGCAATTTTTAATACCATAGAGTTTCATTTTCTAGCCTTTTTTACCAAATCTGCGATTAAAAAAGCAAGTTCTAATGCTTGATCCGCATTAAGTCTTGGATCGCATTGAGTCTCATAACGATCTTCCAAGCTTTGAGCAGTAACATTGCTTGCACCACCTGTGCATTCTGTTACATCTTTCCCAGTCATTTCAAGATGCACCCCACCTGGATAAACTCCTTCGCTTATTGCAATCTCAAAAAAAGATCTCACTTCTTGCATGATTTTGTCAAACTCACGTGTTTTAAAATTACCTGCTTTTACTGTATTTCCATGCATAGGATCTATACTATATACTAAATTTAAACCTTCGCTTTTAAGTTTAGAGAAAATTTTTGGCAAATTATTGATAATTTTATCTGCACCCATGCGGATAATAATATTTAATCTTCCTTCTTCATTATTTGGATTTAAAACATTTGCTAAAGCTATGATATCATCAGCACTTGCACTAGGTCCTATTTTAACCCCTAAAGGATTTTTTACTCCTCTTAAAAAATGTACGTGGGCTTCATCAAGCGCCCTTGTTCTTTCACCTATCCAAAGCATGTGAGCTGAACAATCGTAAATTTCTCCACTTAAACTATCCACTCTAGTTAAAGCTTCTTCATAAGGCAAAAGTAAAGCTTCATGTGAAGTATAAACACTAACTTCTCTTAGACTTGGGGTATTACTTGTATTAATCCCACAAGCTTCCATAAAAGCTAAAGCTTGTGAAATTTTTTCACTGATATTAGTATATTGCTTATGGAGTTCACTCTTTTTTAAAAAGCCCAAATTCCAACGATGTACTTCATGCAAATCTGCTAAACCACCCTTAGCAAATCCGCGCAACAAATTTAGCGTTGTTGCACTTTGATAATAAGCTTCAAGCATTCTACGTGGATCAGGAATGCGTGCTTGTTCGCTAAATTCAAAACCATTAATAATATCACCACGATAACTAGGAAGACTTATACCATTTAACTCTTCAAAATCACTACTTCTTGGCTTGGCAAACTGCCCTGCAATACGACCAATTTTTACAACAGGACATCCACCGGCAAATGTAAGCACTATAGCCATTTGAAGTAAAATTTTAAACATATCACGGATATTTACAGCGCCAAAATTTTCAAAGCTTTCAGCACAATCTCCACCTTGAAGTAAAAAAGCTTCTTTTTTACAAACTCTTGCTAAAGACTTTTGAAGATTTCTCACTTCTCCAGCAAAAACCAAAGGAGGAAGTTTCTCAAGTCTTGCTAAAACTCTATTCATTTCCTCTTGATCTGGATAGATAGGTTGCTGTTTTATGGGATAGTTTTTCCAAGAATTCTTAGTCCACATGGTTTTTTCTTTCGTTTTATTGATCAGCTTCCTCTATAAGTTGAATAACCAAAAGGAGAAAGGGTTATTGGAACATGATAATGTTTTTGATCTTTAGAAAGCTCAAAACTTACCTCTACAAAAGGATAAAAAGTATTTATTTTGTGTGATGTGTAATAGTCTTTTGTAAAAAATTTAAGCTTATAAATTCCAAAAGCCCTATTTTCAGCTTTTTCATATGGTAATAAATCCCCTATTCTACCATTTTCTTCGGTAAATTCTTCACTTACTTTTTTCCACTGTTGATTTGCTTCCAACTTATAAAGCTCAACTTTTACTTTAGGAGCGGGTTGTCCAGAAGTAATATCCAAGACATGAGTGCTTAATTGATATTCAGTAGCACTCAAAAACATTGGCACGCTTGCTAATATTAATAAAGTTTTTTTAATAGAAAACATTTTCTCTCCTTATATAATATTTACAAGGAATATTATATAAGAGCATTATTAATAATTAAAATCAAATAATAAAAATTATAAATTAATTATAATTATTTAATTGTTAGACTTATAATAAAAAATAATTATAAATTATTTTTTAAGCTCTTTAATACGTGCTGCTTTACCGCGTCTGTCTCTTAAGTAGAATAATCTTGCACGGCGTACACGACCACGACGCAAAACAATAATACTTTCCAAACTCTCACTATAAATAGGGAAAATTCTCTCAACGCCAACATTATTAGCACCCATTTTACGTACGATAAAAGTTTCGCTTACGCCATTACCTCTTCTAGCAATACAAATACCCTCAAAATTTTGGATTCTTGTTTTATCTCCTTCTTTGATACGAATTGCAAGCTTTAAAGTATCACCAGCACGAAAATCTGGAACATTTTTACCTTCAATTTGTTTTGCTTCAAATTGTTCTATATATTTATTTTTCATAAAAATCCCTTATTTTTTGCGTTCATGCTCTAAAAATAAATCTGGACGAAAAAATTTCGTTTTGCAAGACGCCAAAGTAGTTTTTAAACTTGCAATTCTAGCGTGATTACCCTTTAAAAACTCTGAAGGAGTATAAAATTTTTGATTTTTTTTCTCAAAAATAAAAGGTTTTGAAAAAGCAGGTGCTTCGAGTAAATTATTTTCAAAGCTTTCTTCTTCCAAACTTTCCATATTCCCTAAAACCCCGTTAACATTTCTTAAAATCGCATCACACATTACAAGCGCAGGTAATTCTCCTCCTGTTAAAATAAAATCCCCTATGCTAAAAACTTCATTCCCAAAAATTTCAAGCACTCTTTCATCTATACCTTCATAGCGCCCACATACAAAAACTATGTGTTCTTTTTTACTTAAGCGTTTGGCGTCTTTTTGATTAAAAGTTTTACCACTTGGATTTAAAAAAATAAAATAGGGATTTTCTTTTTTTTCTTGAATACTTTTTAACACCTCATACATAGGTTCAGCTTGCATCAAAAGTCCAGCTCCACCACCTATTTTATAATCATCGACTTTATGATAAGAATTTTTAGAAAAATCTCTTGGGTTATAAAAATTAAGTTTGAAAAGTTTTTTTTCTTTTGCTCTTGCAAGTATAGAATCCTGAAAGTAAAATTCCATAAGATTAGGGAATAAAGAAACGAAACTAAATTTCATGAATTTTCTAAAATTAAAAAAGCATCTTGCGTGCAAAAAATCTGTCGTTTTTCTATATCTATATTTTTAACAAATTTATCTAGATACGGAATAAAAAATATTTTAGAATATTTTTTATTCACCCATTTTTCATCACTTTGAATTTCAAATAAATAAGAAGCTCCAGTTTCCAAGATATCAACAACTTTACCTAATCTTTTATCTTCTTCAAAAACTTCACACTCTAAAATATCAAAATAAAAAAACTCATCTTTTTTTAATTTACAAGTTTGTCTGCTTTTCTCGATACTCTGAAAAAGAATAAGATTGGTTAATTCTTTAGCTTTTTCTATATCTTCATAATTCTCAAATAAAACAGTAGAATTGCTTGCATTATAATGCTTAATCTTTAATATTTCTTTGGTATTTTTTATAAAAAAGGTAGCATCTTTTTTAAATTGAGAAGAAAAGTCGCTCAGGTTATGCAATTTTACATAACCCTTAAGACCCACAGTTTTACCAAGTTTTGCAACTTGAACAAAATCTTTTTCACTCAAGTGCTTTTACCGTTACCCTATAAGAACTTGCATCCTTGCTCTTATAAGCAGAGATTACGGTTTTTATAGCATTGATCATTTTTCCATTTTTACCTATAAGCTTACCTGTATCAACCTTATGTGCAAAAAGAACAATCTCAAAAAAATTTTCACTTAATTCAATTTTTTGAGTGTTAATCTGTTCAGGATAATCTGCAATTAATTTTGCGTATTCCCTAAGAAAATTCTCTACCATGATTATTTGCTAGTGATAGAAGCAACTTTATCGCTAAGTTTTGCACCAACACTTTTCCAATAAGCTAAACGCTCTGCATCAACTTTAATTACCTCAGGTTCTACCATAGGATTATAATATCCAATACTTTCTATCCAACCACCATCGCGACGTTTTCTACTGTCTGTAACCACAATACGATAAAATGGTCTTTTAGTTCTACCCATTCTTGTAAGTCTAATAACTGTCATTTATACTCCTTAAAAATTAAAAATTTTATTTATAGATACTATAAAAAGTATTTATAAATAAAATTTAAAATTGTCTTCTAGCTTGGCTCATCATTTGTGTCAAATTCTCCATTCCTTTTTTGCCTGAAAATCTTTTTGCAAGTTTTGCTGCATTACTAAATTGTTTTAAAAAACGATTGACTTCTACCTGAGAAAGACCTGCTCCCTCTGCTATACGACGTTTTCTAGCATTATTTAACAAATCAGGATTTTCTCTTTCTTTTGGAGTCATTGAAGAAATCATTGCCTTAATATGTATAATCTCTTTAGAATTATCCAAATCTATATCTTTTACCGCATTTGCCATTCCGCCAAGCCCTGGTATCATACCGATTAAAGACTTCATACTTCCTAATTTTTTAATACTTTCCATTTGGTTAAGAAAATCATTAAAATTAAATTCACCTTTTTTGATTTTTTGATTGAGTTTTTTAGCTTCTTTTTCATCAATCACTGCAGCAGTTTTTTCAGCTAAAGTAGCCAAATCACCCTCGCCCATGATACGACTTACTATGCGATCTGGTATAAAAACTTCTAAATCTGCTACTTTTTCACCTACACCAATAAATCTTAAAGGAATACCGATTTGTTTTGCTATACCTAAGGCTACTCCACCTTTAGTATCTGCATCAAATTTTGATAAAATTACCCCGCTGATACCTAAAACTTCATTAAAACTAGCCGCAGTCTTAACCCCATCTTGACCACTCATTGCATCAGCAACATAGAAAATCTCATCAGGATTTAAAACATCCTTAACTGCTTTTAATTCATTCATCAAAGTCTCATCTATAGCCAAACGCCCAGCAGTATCCACAAGCAAAACATCCACCATAGAACTTTCAGCCTTTTTTAAAGCCTCTTTAGCAACCCTAATAGGATCTTTTTCATTTTCTATGAAGAAAAGTTCAATTTCATTAGCTTCACAAAGTTGTCTTAGCTGCTCCACTGCCGCTAAACGCTGTAAATCACAAGCTGCAACTAAAACTTTTTTATTGCGTAATTTTAAATAATTTGCAAGTTTGATAGTGCTTGTAGTCTTACCGCCCCCTTGCAAACCTGCCATTAGAACTACTGTTGGGGGTTTAGAAGCAAAAACAAAACCTTGATTTTTGCTATTGACACTTAAAATATTTTCTAAATTTACTTTAATGGCATTTAAAAATTGTTTTTGACCTATTCCGTTTTGCTTTACATCTTCTTCTATCGAAGTCAAAAGCTCTTTAGTTACCTTATGGTGAACATCTGCTTTTAAAAGAGCTTTTTTTAAGGTTTCTAAAGCGTTCTTAAGTGCTTTTTCATCATCAACAAAACGTAATTTATTAATCGCTGATTTAAAAGATTCGCTAACTAACTCAAACACTTTATCACCTTTCTATAAAATTTTTAATTAAACCTTGCATTATACAAAATTTTTTCTTAAATGGCTTTAAAAATCTAAATTTTTTATCTCAAAGCCAACTTTTGCAAAACTATTATCTAGCTCAGCCTTA
Organism: Campylobacter sp. BCW_4321; assembly: GCF_001763075.1. Classification (NCBI taxonomy): domain Bacteria; kingdom Pseudomonadati; phylum Campylobacterota; class Epsilonproteobacteria; order Campylobacterales; family Campylobacteraceae; genus Campylobacter; species Campylobacter sp. BCW_4321. The sequence goes on from NZ_MJYA01000018.1 coordinate 17,737, forward strand.
AAATAATAATCAAAAATTTTAATTTCATAACTATGTAAATACATTCTATCGCTTGAAATTTTAGCATATTTTTCATCACCTACAACGCCATGTTTTATAAATTTAGCATGCGCTCTGATTTGATGAGTTCTACCTGTTTGAATGACTATTTTTGCTAAGGTTTTTTTTGACTGCAACATAATAGGAGTAATGATACTTAAGGCACTTAAACCATCTTTTGAAACTTTACTTAATGCTCCACATTTTGCTTTTATGGTAAAAATAGGCTCATTCACTTCAACCTCTTCAGCCAAAACCCCATCTAAAACCGCAATATAACTTTTATAAACTCTGTGTTTTTTAAATTCTTCTATACAAAGCTTTCTAAAATCTTCATCTTTGCAAAGCAAAATCACACCGCTTGTTTCTTTGTCTAAACGATTTAAAAGCTTGGCATTAAATTTTTTCTCCAAGTCTTCACTCACATAAGCGTAAGGTTTATTAATAGCAATAATCTTATCATCTTCAAAAATAATTTGAGGATTTTTGGTTTTTATCACATTAAATCTTGCCTTATCGTTCATCAAAGCTCTAGCAACCACAACTTTTTTTCCATGTGAAAAAACACAACCCTTATCAATCAAATCTTTAGCTTCACGATTTGAAATTTTTTCTTGCAAAGCTAAGAGTTTATAAGCTTTTTCTTGCATCAATTCCCTTTTGTATAGTTTGCATGATAAGATCTAAATTTTCTTTTTTGGAAATTTTAGCTTTTAAATTTAAATAATGGATTTTATCATTTAAATCTTTTAAATTTTCACAAAAATATACATTTTCTACTTCTTCAAACAAAGCCTTTTGATTGTGAATAAATTTCCCGCTGATTAATACATTGTCAAAATATGCCACTTCTATAGGATTATGTCCTCCTATACCTTCTATGAAAGAACCTCCAAGCACAACAACATCAGAAATTGCATAAAAATTTACAAGCTCCCCTAAAGTATCTAAAAGTAAAATTTTTTTAGAAAATTTCTTATTTTCATCTTTTAAAGAACTAAATTTTTCAAATTCTAAACCTTTGTTTAAAAGTAAATTTTCAACTTCTTTAAAACGCTCAGGGTGTCGTGGGGCGATAATGAGTTTTTCATTTTCTTCTAGTTTAAAATGATCAAGTAAAAGCTCTTCTTCATCTTTATGAGTACTAGCAAAAATGATAAGTTTTTCCTTAGGTTTGGTATAAATTTTATTATTTTTAATTTCTAAATTTGCCTTAATATTTTTAAAAATTTTAACATTTTTAGCTCCCAAACTTTCAAGTCTTACTTTATCTAATTCACTTTGAGCAAAAACTTCATCAATATAAGAAAAAATTTTTTTATAAAAAAAAGAAAATTTTTGATAAGAATGATAAGATTTATCAGATATTCTCGCATTAAGCAAAATAATCTTAGCCTTATAAATACGTGCCATAAAAACAAGCATAAGCCAATATTCTGCTTCAAAAATTACCAAAACCTTACAAGGATTAAACCAAAAAGGCAAAAAATTTTCAAAAGCAAGATAATTTACCTTTTTACAAAATTCTTTTGCACATTCAAAACCTGTTTGAGTAATAGTAGTTATTCTTGAATCAAATTTCAAAACCAAAGCTTTAATACTTCTTACCTCCCCGTAAGAACAAGCATGAAAATGTACATCAGCTTTTTCTTGATGTAAATTTTTATAAAGAAAAAATCGAGATTTTAAACTAATTTTGTATTTGGATTTTAAAAAAGAAAGCAAAAGAATAAAGACGGCACAAAATAAAAATGCCGTCCAAGTTAAAAAATAATAAAAAAAGATCAATTTTGCTCTTCTTGCTCTTTATAAAGAATTCTTCCACAATGAGGACAAGTTACAATCTCTTCACCTTTTACAACAGACAGATAAGTCTTATCGTAAATTTTCATAAAACATCCATAGCATGCTTGTTTTTTAACAGGAACTACAGCAGTATTTTTCGCCCATTTGCGAATTTTCTCATAAAAACTTAAAACTTTTTGATTCATCTCGCCCACAAGTTTGGTTTTTTTATCATAAACACTCATTCTATCTTTTTCAAGAACTTCCATTTCAGATTTAATGCTTACTCTAATCTCATTAATATTTTGCTCTTGTTTGATTTTTTCTTCTTCAAGTTCTTTTTTATAAGTTTCTTTATTCTCTAAAATTTTATCTAGTCTTACAATTTCATCATTTGCAGCGTCTAATTGCTCTTTTGCAATATCTTCTTCAATTTTTAAAGCATTAGCTTCTTTTTCTGTTTTTACTGCACCACTTTTTTTAGAAAGCTCTTTAATTTTTGCTGAAAACTCGGAAATATGAGCATTATTTTGCACTTTTTGATTTTCTATATCTTTAATTTCTTCATCGATTTTTTCTAAATCTGTGTTGATTTTTCCTATTTTTAACTCAGCATCTTTTAAAGTCTTATTAATACTGTCTATTTTTGGTTCATAACTATCAATTTCTTGATCTATTTTTGATAAAAGCACTAATTGTTCGAGATATTTATTCATTTATTTTCCTTAAAAATATTGAAATGGATTTTTTGAAACTGTTATTATAACTTGTAGCGGCAAATTTTTCAAGTCTTTTGCTAAACATTGAGAAAAATATCTCTCACTTTCAAAATGACCTAAATCAATAAGACTGATTTGATTACTAAGCGCCTCTAAAGCTTGATGATATTTAAAATCTCCACTTAAAAAACAATCCGCATCTACTTTAGAAATTAAATCCCCGCCACTTCCAGTACATATAGCAATACGCTTAATGTCTTTTTTACCACAATCACTTACACGTAAAATTTGTAAATTTAACTTTTTTTTCACCCAGTCACACAAAGCTTCAAAAGACATAGAATTTTCTACATAAATCAAAAATTCGTCTTTAAAAGAAATTTTAAAACCTAAAATTTCTTCCGCAAAATAAGTATTTAAATGACTTAAATCGTAATTTGTATGCATGCTGATTAAAGAAATATTTTTACAAATCATTTCTTTAATAAAAGCCCTAGGATAAGCCTTATCATACAAATTTTTTAAACCTTTAAATATCAAAGGATGGTGTGTGATAATTAAAGAATTTTCACTCGCTTCTTTAATGATATTTTCATCAATATCTAAACTTAAATAAACAGTTGAAATTTCACTATCCCTATCTCCAAGCAAAATTCCACTATTATCCCATGATTCTTGGATATTAAAGGGACTTAATTGATCTAAAAAATTATAAATTTCACTCAGCTTCATTTAAATTTTTCTTATAAATTTCAGCACAATTTTTTGAAAGCTCACGAATTTTTAACATATAATCTTGTCTTTGTGCTACAGAAATTGCTCCTCTTGCATCTAAAAGATTAAAAGTATGTGCAGCAAGCATACAATAATCATAAGCAGGTAAAGCTAGTCCTTGTTCTAAAATATTTTTACATTCTTTGTAAGAATTTTCAAACTGCTCATTTAAGATTTTAACATCACTTACTTCAAAATTGTATTTACTAAATTCATATTCACTTTGCTTATGCACATCTGCGTATTTAATTTTTTCTCCATTAAATTCACTCCAAACTATATCATAAACATTATCAACATTTTGAAGATACATGGCTATTCTTTCAAGGCCATAGGTAATTTCAGCACTTACTAAATCTACTGCTATACCGCCAACTTGCTGAAAATAAGTAAATTGAGTAACCTCCATACCATCAAGCCATACTTCCCAGCCTAAACCCCAAGCACCCAAACTTGGACTCTCCCAATTATCTTCAACAAAACGAATATCATGACTTTTTAAATCAAAACCCAAATTTTCAAGACTTTTAAGATATAATTCTTGAATATTATCAGGGCTAGGTTTAATCAAAACTTGAAATTGATAATAAGCACCTAAGCGATTAGGATTTTCACCATAACGTCCATCAGTAGGCCTTCTACTTGGAGCCACATAAGCAGCTGCCCAAGGTTTTTTTCCTAAACTTCTTAAAAAAGTTGCTGGATGAAAGGTTCCTGCACCTGCTGGCATATCATAAGGTTGCATAATCGCACAACCTTGCTCTTGCCAATAATTTTGTAAATTAAGTATCATTTGTGAAAAAGTCATTGTATCTCTCTTTATCGTTCCATATTTTCAATAGGTTTTTCTAAATTTTTATTCATTTCCAAATCAGGCTCTGTCTTAGCTCCAAAAATTTCTGCAGTTTTACTCCACATTAATTTATATTTACGTTTGAGAAATTCTATCTCTTCACGCGCATGTTTTAACTCATTGTTTAAGGTTTCTATAGTTTTTCTATCTTCATCATAAAGTTCTTGCATAGAATAAAGAGCATCTTTTAAAAATTTATTCTCATTTTTTAATGCTTCAAGTGTTTCATCTTTAGCATCTAAAACTTTTTCATGTAAATTTAAAATAGTTCCTATTGTTTTTTCAACAAAACTTTCCCCTGCTAAAGTCATTGAATTTACCATTGCAGGTTGAGATTTTGCAGCACTAGGCACCACACTAAAAGTACCTTGATGAGCTTCGATGTAAATTTTACCCTCTTCTTCTTTAAAATTTAAAGCCCCATTAGCCATCATACCTTTAACCACATCTTCATTTAAATGCACAAGTTTACAAAATTCTTCAAGTTCAAGATAGGTTTGCATTTTTATCCCTTATAATAAAACTTCTACTTCTTTTGAATCAGATACAAGTTTTTTTTCTTTTTCAAGACGATCTTCTTTAAGTTTTTGTGCTAAATCAACATCATAAATAGCTAAAATTTGCATAGCCAAATAAGCAGCATTGATTGCTCCAGCCTTACCAATAGCTAAAGTTCCTACAGGAATTCCACTAGGCATTTGCACCGTAGAAAACAAAGAATCCATACTTGCAAGATTACTTCCTGGCATAGGCACTCCTAAAACAGGTTTTGTGGTATAAGCTGCAACAGCTCCAGCCAAATGCGCTGCCATTCCAGCTGCTGCTATAAAAACTTTCGCACCTTTTTCTTCAGCATTTGTAATATACTCTTTTGTTCTTTTTGGGCTACGATGAGCTGATGAGATAATAAGTTCATACTTTACCCCAAAACTTTCTAAAGTTTTAGCAGCCTCTTTCATAGTCTCATAATCACTCTTGCTTCCCATTAAAATAGAAACAAAATTCATCTATATTTCCTTTCTTAAAAAACTTAATGCACTGATTTTACTTGGTAATTGAATTTCATGTTCATTACCGCTATGAATTTCACTAAATTCTTTATTGTTTTTAGCAATGAGTTTTTTAAACTCTATAAAATATTTATCCTCTTTTTGATAAATTTTACCTAGTTCATTGTCACAAGTTTGAATCACATCGCCTAAAGGAGCTAAAATTTCATAAGGCGTGTTTAAAACGATTTTTCCTTTGCATTTAAAAAAGCTTCCATCTTCGCTTATAGCATGCACTTGATGAGAGCCTTCTTCTATGCTTGTATTATGATTTTGTGTGTCGGTTTTTTCTAAAGGACGCGAAACAAGATAGCCATCTGTAAAACCACGATTCTTAAGCGTAGCAATCTCTTTTTCATACTTGTTTGACTCAAACTTACCCTCTAAAACATCCTGTATAGCCATTTTATAAGTTCTTGTTGTAAGCGCAACATAATATTCGCTTTTGGTGCGTCCTTCTATCTTAAAAGCACTGATACAATTTTCTTGCATGATTTTTTCTATATAAGAACAAAGATTTAAATCTTTGGAATTAAAAACATGAGTACCATTTTCATCTTCTTCTAAACGAAATAAAGTACCATTTTCTGGATTTTTAGCATAAAGCTCATAATTAAATCTGCAATCATTTGCACAAGATCCACGATTACTCATTCTTCCACTTTGCACAGAGCTTATTAAACAACGCCCAGAATAAGCAAAACACATAGAACCATGCACAAAGGCTTCAAGTTCAATATCGCAATTTTCTTTTAAAGCTTTAGCATCTTTAAGCCCTAATTCTCTCGCAATTACAACCCTTTTAGCGCCCATATCCTTATAAACTTGAGCATCTAAATAATTTAAAATATTCGCCTGAGTAGAAACATGTAAAGAAATTTCAGGTGCAAGCTCTTTAACAAGACGCATAGTTCCAACAGAAGCTACAATAAAAGCATCGGGTTTCATCTCACGTAATTTTAATATATGTCTTTTTAAGCCTTCAATTTGAGAGCTTAGATGAAAACCATTTAAAGTGACATAAATTTTTTTACCACGCTCATGGGTATATTTAATAGCTTCTTCAAAACTTTCATAATTAAATTCTCTTGCAGTACGTGATCTTAAAGAAAAATTATTCACACCCGCATAAACCGCATCTGCACCATAAGCTAAAGCAATTTTTAATTTTGTGAAATTTCCTGCAGGAGCTACTATTTCAGGAATGATCATTTTTGCCCTAAACTTGCAATTAAAGCTTCTATATCATCATTACTTACAACATCAGTAGTGCTATCACCTTCAATATGCACTGCAGAACTTACACGTTTTTTATCATCAATTTTACCTTCAAATAAAGAACTCATATAACGGCTTAAAGCACGCATTACATTAATAACACGTTCGATTTTTTGACGATGTATATCTTGATACTGCATTGCATCCATTGCCATCATCACTTCATCTTGTCCGCTTTGAAGATTTCCGACAATCTCCCTAGAACTTTTTTTAGCTTGATTGTTTAATTCTAAAGCTTCACTGAAACTTTCTACATTAGGAAATTTTTCATTAAGTTTGGAAAAAATATCAATATTTTTTTCTATTGCTTTATTTATTTCTTTGAGTAAACTTTCAGAATCCGCAAAAAAATTATTAATACTTTCAAGCTTATCCATCATTTCCGTTGCTTTAAGCTCGCTATCTTTTGTAACATCATCTAACTGATGTACAACTTTATGTTCCTGATTTGGTGGGGGTGGTGGCCATACTACACTAGGATTAGGTTTGTAATCAGCTATTTTGACATCTTCTAACATCAAAGCATCTTCTTCGGTATTCGATTCTTCGGTTTTTACCTCTGCTTCTGTCTCTGAATCAAGATCAACATCACCATTCATCAAAGCATCAAGCTCTTCTTGAGTCATTTTTTTCCCTTTTTTAAATCTAGATTTTCAATAATTGCTTAAAATTATAATCAATTTTATCTAAAACAAAAATATAAATTTTTATTTTTTAATCTTTTTAAATTAAATTTTTAAATTTATTAAAAAAAATATATTAATTAAATCTTAATTAAAAATTTTAAGATATAATTTTATAAATTTAATTACATAAAGGAGTAAAAATATGGGAAAATTTGTTAATAATATAGATGATTTTTTCAAATTTTGCAAACAAAATGAAGTGCTTTTTGTTGATTTTCGTTTTACAGATATGATAGGAACTTGGCATCATATTACCTATAATCTTCATGCAATCAATGAAGAAACATTTCAAACTGGCATTCCATTTGATGGAAGCTCAATCCATGGATGGCAACCTATAGAAAAATCAGATATGATTTTAAAACCTGATGCTCAAAGTGCTTTTTTAGATCCTTTTACAGCTGATCCTACTATCATAGTATTTTGTGATGTGTATGATATTTACAAAGGACAAATGTATGAAAAATGTCCAAGAAGCATAGCAAAAAAAGCAATGGAACACCTTAAAAATAGTGGCATAGCTGATACTGCTTACTTTGGACCAGAAAATGAATTCTTTGTTTTTGATAGTGTAAAAATAGTTGATACTACTCATTGTTCTAAGTATGAAGTTGATACCGAAGAAGGAGAGTGGAATGATGATAGAGAATTTACCGATAGCTACAATACTGGACACAGGCCAAGAAACAAAGGTGGATATTTTCCAGTTCAGCCAATTGATTCTTTAGTAGATATTCGTTCTGAAATGGTTCAAACCCTTGAAAAAGTAGGTCTTAAAACTTTTGTTCATCATCATGAAGTTGCACAAGGACAAGCTGAAATAGGAGTAAATTTTGGCACGCTTGTAGAAGCAGCTGACAATGTTCAAATTTATAAATATGTTGTAAAAATGGTAGCTCATTTAAATGGCAAAACTGCCACTTTTATGCCAAAACCTTTATACGGAGATAATGGCAATGGTATGCATGTTCATATGAGCTTATGGAAAGATGGGGTAAATTTATTTTACGATAAAGATGGATACAGTGGACTTAGTCAAACTGCTATAAATTATATAGGTGGAATTTTAAAAAATGCTAGAAGTGTCGCAGCTTTTACAAATCCAAGTTCCAACTCTTACAAAAGAATAGTTCCTGGCTTTGAAGCTCCTTGTATTTTAACTTATTCTTGTCAAAACAGATCAGCAAGTTGTCGCGTTCCTTATGGCATAGGTAAAAATTCAGCTCGTATAGAAATTCGCTTCCCTGATAGTACTGCTAATCCTTATTTAGCTTTTGCTAGTCTTTTAATGGCAGGGCTTGATGGAATCAAAAATAAAACCATTCCTGTAGGTCCTATGGATGAAAATTTATTTGATCTTACTTTGGATGAAATACGTGAAAAAGGGATAGAGCAATTACCACATACTCTAAGAGGAAGTTTAGAAGCTTTAATCCGACATAATTCTTATTTAAAACCTGTAATGAGCGATATTTTTATCGATGACTATCAGCATTTAAAATTTGAAACACAAGTTTGGCCAGTAGAAGCTCGTCCAACTGCTTATGAATTTAAAACTTGCTACTCTTGCTAAAAATTTAATGGCGTTTAACACGCCATTAAACTAAAAAAGAATTAAAAATATTTATTTTATATCAACTATCGCTTAAGTTGATTTACAATTCCTAGCATATCATCACTTGTTGTAATTGCCTTAGAACCCGCTTCATAAGCCCTTTGTCCTGTGATAAGATCTGTCATTTCTTCAACAAGCTGAACATTACTAAGTTCTATAAATCCATGTCTTATTGTTCCAAGTCCATCTTGTCCTGCTATACCCGCAACAGGTGCACCACTTGCTCCTGTTTCAAGATAAAGATTATCACCCATAGAATGAAGACCCGCTGGATTTATAAACTGAACTAGCTCCACTTGGCCAATTTGAGTTTCTTGTTGCTCCCCTGGTAGCATTACAGAAACGGTTCCATCTGTAGCAACATTAATTGCTGTTGCGCCTTCAGGTATTGTCATTTCAGGTAAAAGTCTATAACCATCTGAATTTACAATATTGCCTTCATTATCTTTTGTAAATTGCCCATTTCTAGTATATCCTATAGTGCCATCAGGAAGTTGTATTTGAAAAAACCCATTACCTGCAATAGCCATATCAAGACCATCAGTACTTGTTGATTTTAAATTTCCTTCAGTAAAAACTTTAGTTACTGCTGTTGGACGCACACCCACACCCACTTCTATACCCGAAGGAGAAAGAGTAGTAGCTGAAGTTGAAGTTCCTGCATACTTCATAACTTGATACATAAGATCAGCAAATTCTGCGCGACTTTTCTTAAAACCTGCTGTATTAACATTGGCGATGTTATTTGAAGTAACATCAATTTGTGTTTGCTGCGCTACCATTCCCGTAGCAGCAGTATGAAGTGATCTCATCATTTTTAATCCTTTTTTTTATTTTATTTTAAATTATTTAACAGCTGCAAGCTTATTGATAGCTTCTTGATTTAAGTCATCCATATGAGCTGTCATAACTTTTTGATACATTTCTACCATTCTGTTTGCTTCAATCAGTCCTACCATTTCAGTAACTGGATTAACATTTGATCCCTGAGAAAAACCTTGGCGAATAGCATTGGAGTTTTCCAAATCTCTAATGCGGGTTAGATCATCTATTTTATAGACATTATCCCCATCTTTTTGCAAAGCTCTTATATCATCTACTTGTGCTACAAATAATCTTGCATTTTGAGCTCCATCAACCTCAATGCTTCCGTTTTTATCAACGCTAATTTGAACAGCACCATTAGGAATGCGTATGCCAGCATTCTGAGGATTATTAAAATAATCACTACTTAATACCTTGTATCCTTGCTTATTTACCAAATAACCCTCATCATCAAGTTGAAAATTTCCATCTTTAGTTAATCTTACTTCTCCATCTTTGGTTTGAACCAAATAAAAAGCATCTTCTCTAGTCATTGCCAAATCCAAAGGATTGTTTGTGGCCTTTAAAGAACCTAGGCTAAAATCCGTATATTCTTGAGAAACTTGCGGGATTCCATCTATTGTAGTATTTACAAAACGAGATGCATCTCTTGTGTGATTTTCTATAGGCAACTCATCCTGAGTTTCTTTAAAAATCCTTTTAAAATCTGCAATAACCACATCATCTCTTTTGTATCCACTTGTATTAATATTGGCAAGATTATTAGTAATCACATCAAGTTTATTAAACTGAGTTACCATTCCACCAGTTGCTTGATAATATCCATTTTGCATATTTTCACCTATAAAATTAAGATTTTATAGCTATAAAAGCAAAGAGTGTTCCAACTTTTAAAAACAAAGAAAAATAAATATTTGAAAGATTATTAGGAGAGAAATTTAAACTACAAAAAGCAAGATTTGACTCAATCTTGCTTTAAAAATCAATTTTAATCCATTTGACGACGCAAGAAAGTTGGTGTTTCAATTTGCGCCATTATCTCTTCATCGTAACCACCGCTTACCTTTTTAAGACTTAAATAAGGATTTTTCCTAGAAGCTTGAGCTTCTTCGGTAGATTTTTTAGCTACTGTATCTTTATCTTCAAATCCTGTCGCAATAATAGTTACTTCAACTCTATCTTCCATGCTATCATCTGTGGTAGAACCAAAAATAATCTTAGCATTTTCATCAACAATTTCTTGTATACTATTTGCTGCTGCCGAAATTTCAAACAAAGAGCAATTAGAACTTGTTTTAAAATGTAAAATAACTCCCTTGGCACCCTTAATATCCATTCCATCAAGCAAAGGAGATTCTATAGCGTTTGAAAGGGCCTCTTCTATAGCATTTTCACCACTAGCACTACCAACACCCATAAGCGCGAGTCCGCGATGACTCATGATGGTTCTTACATCCGCAAAGTCAACATTAATATCTCCATTATCAAGCAAGATAGACACCATACCTTTTACAGCACGAGCTAAAATATCATCAACCAATCTAAAAGCATCTTTAATGCCTGCTTTTTTATCAATAATGCTCAATAATTTTTCATTTTGAATTACAAGAATAGAATCACTTTCTTTTTTAAGCTCAAGGAGACCGCTTTCAGCAAGTTTTTTTCTTTGTTTTCCTTCGAATGCAAAAGGCATAGTTACAACAGAAACAGTTAAAGCTCCAATCTCTTTAGCTGCTTGTGCAATAACTGGAGTGGCACCCGTTCCAGTACCTCCACCAAAACCTGAAGCAATAAATACAATATCACTTTGACTAAGACTTGCTTTTATTTCTTCAAAACTTTCTCTAGCACTTTCTGCGCCTACTTCAGGAAGCATACCAGCGCCTAAACCTTTAGTTTTTTTCTCGCCAAGTTGAATTTTAGTTTTTGCTAATGAAATTGAAATAGCTTGTGCATCAGTATTTGCTGCAATTAAATCAAGATCATTTAATCCCATTTTAACCATATGGTTGATCATATTACCGCCACCGCCACCGCAGCCTATAACCTTAATTTTTGCACCTTTATTATGTTGCATTTCTTCTACTAAAAATTCACTCATAAAAATTTCTCCTTGTTAAAATTGATTCATAATTTTATGCCAGATATTTGAAAAAACGCTAGGTTTTTTTTCTTTTGGCTCTTTAAAATCTAATTGTTCTTGTATTGCAATTGTATCATTTTCTTGCAAATTTTCATCAAAAAAATCAGATTTTATTTCACTTTCTGCATCTTTTTGCAAAACAATATCTTGTTTAATTTGACGATTAAAATTTTCAATTTCCCCTTTATATCTTAATTTTTCATTAGAATCAAGTTCATAAGGCGTAAAATACCCTGCTCCATATAAACAAAGTCCTATAGCACAAGTATTTTCAGGATCATTAAAAATTTCACTAAAACCAGTAATCAAATCTTTTCTTGCAGTAGCCAGTCTAACTGAGCGATTATCAAATGTTGCAGGAGCTAGCTCATCAATACCTGCTAACTTAGTCATTCCACCTGTTAAAACAACTCCACCACCTATAGCATTGGCATAACGATTATCACTTAAGATTTTTGCCAAAATCATCAAAGTTTCTTCCGCTCTTGCATAAATTACGTTTGAAATAATATCCAAAGAAACTTCATTAACCTTTCTTTCATCGCCCATTGAAGGAATTTGTATAAGGGTGTTAGGCTGTTGCGAAAGAGCTGCATAATTAAGCTTGATTTTTTCTGCTTCTTTTAAAGGTGTATGCAATGCCATTGATAAATCTTGGGTGATATTAATCGAGCCAATTTGCAAACAATCATTGTATCTAATTGAATTTCCAGTATGAACAACCATATCACAAATCGCTCCACCCGTATCAATCAAAACAGCACCTAATTCCTTTTCGCTATCATCTAAACAAGCTATAGCTGAAGCATATCCTGAAAGAACTATATTATCCACTCTTAAATCAGCTAATTCAACTGCTTTCTTAAGATTTTTAATATGAGATTCTTGTGAAATCACTATATGGGTTGAAACTTCTAAACGATTGCCACTCATTCCCAAAGGATCATCAACATGTTCAAGATCATTAACCTTAAAATTATAAGGCAAAACATGGATAATTTCATAACCACTTGGTAGATTGGCAGTATGCTTAGCTGTACTTACAGCACGATGAATTTCTTTAATGCCTATTTCATGATTTGGAATATTAACAACACCTATGCTATCAACGCTTTTAGTATAAGCACCTGATATAGACACCACAACCTTATCATAATGAACTCCGCTCATCATCTCAGCACTTCTAACAGCTTCTTCAATAGATTTAGAAGCAAGCTCTATATTGGTAATGGCACCTTTTTTAACCCCGTTGGTTTTCGACTTGGAAAAACCAATAATTTTTAATCCATCTTCATCTTTTTGAGCAATAATGGCACAAGTCTGGGTTGAGCCTAAGTCAATTCCTAATATATTCAAAATCAATTCCCTTTATAATAAATTTTTATCGGATATATCTTTTTAAGTTCATCAACAAGTTCTTGCTTAAGCTCATTTGCTTTTAAATTTCGCAAATTTTGTTCAAGCATAGTTTTGTATTGTTCAAATTTATCGGAGTTCATATCTAATTTTTGTTTATTTATTTTATATAATATTGCTTTATTGTCATTAATGATCACATAAGAACTATTTTGATCAGTATTAAATACATTCATTAAAAAATAAGCAAATTCAGAATCATTTAATATCTTATCACTAGGCTTTACACTCTCGCGAGAACTATCTCGACTTACAAAGCCTATATCATCGCCTTTAAAATTTATTAAACTATTTTTGGCTTTTTCTTCTAAATTTTTTCTAGCTTGTTCGCTTAAATACATAGGTAAAACTTCTTCTCTAGCTTCTTCAAAAGTTTTATTTCTTATAGGATCTACTTTATTTAGTTTAACTATGATATATCCGTTATTATAAGGTGCTGGTCGTAAAACATCTCCATTTTTAGCTTTATTCAAAAGATCAATTGGATAATAAACATCAGATTCACTAATATTTTGATCTTTTTGAAAATTATCTTTCCCATTTTTTAAATCTAAAAATTTAGCATTAGCCACATTCTTTAGTTGCATTAAGGCGTAATCTTTAGCAACTTCATTTTTAGCAGACTGAAAATCCATTACTTTACCTGCAAAATCTTTATATTTTAGTTTATTTTCATCTTGATTATAAAATTTTTCTAATTCTTTGTCGTCAATTTTCTCATTGTTAACTGGCAAAAAATAAGTTGAAATTTCATATATTTTTTTAGTTTTATAATCTTCTTTATGTTTATTCCAAAGCTTTTTTAAATCCTCTTCATTAATCTTAATATTTTTTTTGTCATAATCAATTTTTGCAATACTTAAAGCATCTTGCATGAAATAACTAGAAGCTAACATTTTTAATTCCTCATCTTTGCTAGGAATATTAAAAATTTGATTAAGTTTATCGGTAATTACTTCATTTGCAAGTTGTGTTTCATAATCTTTTGGAGTTAAATTATTGGCATTTAAAAGTTTATAATAAATCGTTTTGTTAAAATCCCCTGTAGGATCTTGAAATTCTCTAGTATTTGCAAGTTTTTGTAAAATTTCATTCTCGTTTACGCCAATACCCAAATCTTTAGCAAAATTTAACAAAAGCTTATCTTCAACAAGAGAGCTTAAAGCTATATTTTTAATGCCTAGTTGCTCAGCATTTTCTGGAGTTAAAGCACCATTGCTAATTTGATTATAATAACTTAAAATTTGTCTATATCTAGTATCAAATTCGCTAAAACCTATCTTTTCATTTCCTACGGTTGCAACACTCGAACTTCTATTGAGATTAAAATCATAAGCACCCCAACCTAAAAAGCCAGCGCCAACAAAAGCTATAGTACTAACCCATATAGTAACAACAAGATATTTTTTGTGATGTTGCATCCAAGTAAGCATATCATTCCTTGATTAAATTTAAACTAGATATTGTATCGTAGAAGTGTTTAAGTGGAGTTTAATTATAAAATTTTTACCAAAAAATATTTGTTCTTTAAATTTTATGATTTTTACAATGAAATTTAGTTATAATTATAGCTTATAAAAATTTATTAGGATTGATTTTGGAAATTCCTCATATCCCAGTTTTGCTTAATGAAGTTCAAGAGATTTTTAAAAATCTTAAAACAGGTTATTTTTTAGACTGCACTTTAGGATTTGGCGGACATAGTGAAGCTTTGCTTAAAAATCATCCTGATCTTAAATTCATTGCTTGTGATCAAGATCAACAAGCTTTAGAATTTTCTAAAAAACGTCTTAAAGATTTTCACAATAGGATAACTTTTATACAAAGTAATTTTAGTGAAGTTTTAGAAAAAATTTCACATAAAGAAGAATTAAGAGGCATTTTAGCAGACATTGGAGTTTCTTCATTTCAACTCGATAATAACGAAAGAGGTTTTAGTGTAAATTCTGACTTTTTGGATATGAGAATGAATCAAAACTCCAAAATATCGGCTTATGAGATTATTAATGCTTATACAAAAGAGCAATTAACTTCCATTTTTAAAGATTATGGAGAATTGCACGATGCACATTTTATTGCTGAAAAAATTTGCCTAGAAAGAAGTAAAAATCCAATCAAAAGCGCCAAGGAACTTTATCAAATCATAGGAAAAGGCAAACAAAATCATAGAAAAATTTCCAAAGCCACTTTAGCATTTCAAGCCATTAGAATAGAAGTAAATCAAGAACTTAAAGTGCTTAAAGATTTTCTTGGGCATTTAGAAAATTTAAAACCAAAAAATTGCATTTTAGCAATCATTAGTTTTCATTCTTTGGAAGATAGAATAGTAAAAAATTTTTTCAAAAAATGGTCAAAAAACTGCATTTGTGATGAAAAAATAATGCGTTGCGAATGTGGAAATAACCATAGCCTAGGGCAAATAATAACCAAAAAAGCTATAAGTGCAAGCAAGGAAGAACTTTTAAAAAATTCTCGCTCTAGTTGTGCTAAAATGCGGGCTTTTTATTTTAATAATTTGGACAATAAATAATGCTAGAAGATGATTTTATAAAAGAACGCCAAAACATACGCCAAAAAATGCTGAAATTTTCTCGTGCTATAAATCAAGGCAAACCGCTTGATGATGACTTAAGAAATGAAATTTCTAGCGATGATATTTTAAGACGTCGTTTTAAAAAAAAGACTCCTAATAAATTCTTAGAAGAACTCGATGAAGAGTATGAGTCAAAACATACCAAAAAATCAAATATATATTTAAAAGAAGATCTGATCAATGTTAAATTAGAAGAAAAGCAATCTCTTGCTAAAAAAATTTTTTCCAAAATGAAAGAAAGAAAAAAAGAAGAAAATAAAAAAACTAAAAAGATTTTTTCGTTTGGAAGAAAAAAAATAAACGAGATAAAAAATATTCAAACCAAACCAAAAATTCAAACAAAAAATGATCAAAACCCTATCCAAGATAAAAAAGAAAAAAAAGAATCTATAAAATCTATAGAAAAAATTCAAAAAACTGAGCCTAAAATACAAAATTCCCAAACTATAGAAAAACGACCTGATATTAAAAAACAACCCGATATTAAACAAAGTTTGGAAAATTTACAAAAAAAGATAACACCACAAGAAAATAAACAAGAACTTCCAAAACCATCCAATCAAGCCCAAGAAAAACAACAAAATGATGAAGATGCTCAAAAGGCAAAAAATGTTTTATTAGAAGGCTTCTCTAATGCCACCAAAGAAGATAGAAACCTAAATTTCAATCATCTTCTTTTTGCGGCTTTACTTGTTAGTTTTGCGTTATTTTTATTTGCTCCACAAATTTATATTAGAAATCAAATTTATTATCTTAGTAGAGAAATTGCTACATTAAGAACAGAAGAAAGCGTTTTAAACGAAGAAAATAAAGATTTAAAAAGAAGACTTGAAAATATGCGATTCCAAAATCAAATTTTAGATTATTTAGAATGAATAATCTTATCTAAAACATACTGCTCTAAATTTGCTTTTGGAATTTCTTCTTTTAAGGCTTCCCTATAAATTTCACCTGCCATTATAGAGTATTTTTCATAAGCAAAATAAGGGAAATGCAAAGCCCAGGCTTTTTGTATTATTTTTTTTGAGATTATTTTGCGAGTATAAACTTTAAAAATATCATATCCTATAAATACACAAGCAGTAACCATAACAGCACTCACTATGCTTATATGAAAGTCAAGTTTTGTTAAAAAATAATGAGTAATTAAAAGCAATGGCAACAAAACCACAGCACAAAAAACACCAAAATAAATATAAGAATTTAGAATTTTGAAATTAAAATTTAGCTTAGAAGGATCTACAAGCATACCGTCATTAAAAAGTGCATTTGCCTCTAATAAATCCTTCACTAAAACAGGTTGTTCTGATACTTTAAATAAAAAACGAAGGCTAAATTCTTTAAATTTTTTCATAATCCACGCTTTATTTTTTAATTAAAATTTTATCTAAAGAAAATTAATTTTTACTAAATATAAACCTCTTTCAATTGCTTATTAATTCTTCTGTGATTCTAGCGATTTCTAATTCTTCATCTGTAGGAATAACAAGCACTTTAACTTTAGAATTGGCATGATTTATCATTCTTTCGCCCGAAATCCTTTGTTTGTTAAGTTCAAAATTTAACTCGATACCAAGATGAGCTAATCTCTCACATACTTTTTGTCGAACCAAACTATCATTTTCTCCTATACCACCTGTAAAAATAATAGCATCGGTTTTTGGCAACACAGCAAAGTAGGATCCTATATATTTTACAAGACGATAGCAAAACATATCAAGAGCCAAACGTGCTTTATCATTACCTTGTTCTATCTCTCGTTCTATATCTCTAAAATCATTATAACCGCAAATTCCATATACTCCGCTTTTTTTATTCATCAGTGTATCTATTTCTTCTATAGTTAAACTTTTAATATGGCTTATAAAAGGTAAAATAGCAGGATCTATATCCCCGCAACGCGTTCCCATAATAAGTCCTTCAAGCGGAGTAAATCCCATAGAAGTATCCACACTTTTACCTTTTTCTATAGCACATACACTTGCACCATTTCCAAGATGAGCAGAGATAACATTTAATTCATCTTGATCTTTTTGAAGAAATTTTGCCGCTCTAGAACTAACATAAGCATGGGAAGTCCCATGAAAACCATATCTTCTAATATTATGCTTATCATAAAAATCATAAGGCAAAGCATACATATAAGCAAAATCAGGCATAGTGCGATGAAAAGCTGTATCAAAAATAGCTGCATTAGCAACACTAGGTGCAGCTTTAATCATTGTTTTTATACCTGCTAAATGGGCAGGATTATGCAAAGGAGCAAAAATACTAACCCTATCTATCTCTTTAAGAACATAGTCATCTACTAAACAATGCTCACTTAAATTTCTTCCCCCATGAACTATACGATGACCACAGCCATCAAGAGCATTTAAATCCGCTAAAATTCCTGATTCTTTAAAAAGCTCATTAACTATACTAAGTCCTTCTTCGTGATTATTTATTGTTAATTCTCTTTCAAAACTTTCATTATTTAAAACATTTTTTAATATAACTTTTGAATTTTGCTCTCCGATTTTCTCTACTAAGCCACTGGCTTTAACGATTTTATTATCAAAAAATTTAAATTTAATCGATGAAGAACCTGAATTTAAAACTAAAATTTTCATTTATTATTCCTTTCTATTGAGCTTGTATAGCACTTAAAATAACAGTATCTACAATATCATCTACCAAACATCCACGACTTAAATCATTAACAGGTTTTTTAAGACCTTGTAAAATAGGACCGATTGCTAAAGCATTAGCGGTTCTTTGAACTGCTTTGTAACAAATATTTGCTGCATTAAGATCAGGAAAAATATATACATTTGCATGGCCTGCTATCTTAGAATTTGGCATTTTCTTTGCCGCAGTCTTTAGATCATAAGCGCAATCAAACTGCATAGGACCATCTATATTTAACTCAGGGTATTTTTCTTTAGCAATTTTTAATGCTTCTTTTACAAGATCTACACTTTCCCCTTTACCGCTATCACCACTAGAATAAGAAAGCAAAGCTATTCTTGGTTCAAGTCCAAAAGATTTAGCAGTCATAGCACTTACATAAGCACTAGTTGCAAGCTGTTCAGCAGTTGGACTTGGATTTACAGCACAATCCGCAAAAGCTAAAACTTGATCTTCAAGCCCCATAAAGAAAATTCCCGAAACAGAACTAATACCTTCTTTGGTTTTAATAAGCTGCAATGCAGGGCGAATTGTTTCAGCCGTAGTAGTTGATGCTCCACTAACCATAGCATCAGCTTTTCCAGTATGTATAAGCAAAGTTCCAAAATAAGTTTTATCCTGAACTAGCATCTTAGCCTCTTCTAAACTCATTCCTTTAGATTTTCTTGCCTCATAAAGAATGGAAGTAAATTCTTGATTATATTCTGAATTGAGCGGATTCATAATTTGTATAGTACTTAAATCAAGACTTAATCTAGCAGCATCTTGTTTGATTTTTTCCTCATCACCCAATAAAATAAGATCAACAACTTTACTTTTTAATAAAATTTCAGCAGCTTTTAAAATTCTCTCATCATTACTTTCTGGCAAAACAACAGTTTTTTTATTTTTTACGCTTTGTTTAATCAATTCATATTTAAAACGATGCGGAGTTATAAAATCATACTCTTCAAGCTTTTGCACTTCTTTAAAATTAAATTTTTCATTAATCAAAACATAATTACGACCATCTAGGGCATGATCGAAATATTTTTGAGCTATAAGTTTATCTTCATCGTTAATAATAGCAGCGATAGGGGTATTAAGATTTTTAGCCAATTTTATACTAAGATCAAATCCATCAAGTATTCCAAATTCGCAAAAGCTATTTACAAGCACAAAATCGTATTTGCGTTTTAACTCTTCGTATTCTTCTAAAATAACATTAAAAAAATTATGAGGATCTTTGCTAAATTCCTCCATTGCCTCTCTAAAGGTAAAACCATAAGCGCTTTTTACAGTTTGATTGATATTAAATTCTTCCAACCAACCTTGCAAAACAGGGACGCGATGTATGTATATTACAGGGCAATAAATTGCGATATTTTTGTAAATTTTGCTATAATTTTTAAGCAAATTTGTACTAATAATAGTATTTAACTCATCACTTCTAGATCTCATCAAATAAAGATTTGCCATCATTTTCTCCTTGAATTTATAAATGTGGAACACTCTTTGCTTTTTCTAATTTTAACAAAGAAAAATAAAAATTCATATTTTAAAGGACGAAAATGAAAAAAGTTTTATTTTATGTGTTACCGTTTGCATTTTTTGGTTGTTCTGCAACGGTTGATCCGCAAATTTCAATGAAACCACCTGCTTATGTAGAAGAACTTGCACCAAAACAAAGTAATAATGTAGAAAGTGCACCAGGATCGCTTTTTGGCAAAGGGGATAATCCTTTATTTTCAGATAAAAAAGCTATGAATGTAAATGATTTAGTTACAGTTGTTATACAAGAAAGTACCACTCAAAGCACACAAGCTAATAAAGCAACAAGTAGAACTAATACCTCAAATTTAGGCGGAGGTGCTTTAACAGGAAGTTCAGGAGTGGTAGCTAATGCTCTTAATAAAGTCAATGCTTATTCTAATATAGGCTTTCAAACCAATAGTTCAAACAACTACACAGGAACAGGCTCACAAAGCAGAAATGAAAGTTTCAAGACTACAATTTCAACGCGTGTAATTAAAATTTTATCAAATGGTAATTATTTTATCGAAGGCTCAAGAGAGCTTTTAATCAACGGAGAGAAACAAATCATACAATTAAGCGGTGTTATTCGTCCTTATGACATCGGTCAAGACAATACTATAGATAGTAAATATATAGCAGATGCTAAAATTCTTTATAAAACAGAAGGTGAAGTGGATAGAAGCACAAGAAAACCTTGGGGTAGCAAAGTTATAGAAGCGATATGGCCATTCTAAAAGCAAGGTTAAACCTTGCTTCTTAGCTTTTATTCTTTTACAGTCCTACTTTTAACCTCATCTTCAACTTCAGCTAAAAATCTATCTACAAGTTCACTTTCTTTTAATTTAGCTACAACTTCACCATGTCTTATAACAAGTCCTTGATTTTTCCCAAAGGCTATAGCCACATCAGCGCCCTTAGCTTCACCTAAAGCATTTACTACACAACCCATAACACTGATATTTAAAGGTTCTTTTATATGCTTGGTTTTTTCTTCTACGATTTTAATCGCGCTTAACAAATCACTTTGAATCCTACCGCAAGTTGGACATGAGATGATATTTACTCCGCTTTTTTGCACTCCACTATCTTGCAAAATCGCTCTTGCTACACGAATTTCCTCTTCAAGCTCACCCGTCATAGAAACACGCATAGTATCGCCTATACCTTTAAGAAGTAAATTTCCTAAAGCTATAGAACTTTTTACAGTGCTATGAAATTTAGTTCCTGCTTCAGTTACCCCTAAGTGAAAAGGATAATCACAAAGCGGTCTTAATCTCTCATAAGCTTCTATAGTTTTTTGAGCATCTGAAGTCTTCATGGAAATTTTAATATCAAAAAAGTCTAAATCCTCTAAAAGCTTGATATTATACATCGCACTTTCTAGCATAGCATCGACACCATAGCCAAATTTATTGCTAAATTGTTTTTCTATGGAGCCGTGATTTACACCGATGCGTATAGGGATACCCTGTTCTTTACATGCTTTTACCACTTCTTTGATATTTTCTTTAGAACCTATATTGCCAGGATTTATACGCACTCCATCGATAAATTCAGCACAATATACAGCCAAATTATGATTAAAATGAATATCTACAATTAAAGGCAAAGGACTTTTAGCTTTAATCTCTTTTAAAGCCCTTGCATCGGCCATATCCAAGCACGCCAAACGCACTATATTTGCTCCTGCAAAATAAAGACGATTGATTTGCTCTAAAGAACCTTCTATATCTCTTGTCTTAGTAAAAAGCATAGATTGAACTGAAATGGGTGCATCACCGCCTATTAAAACATCTCCTACTTTGATTTGTCTGGTTTTGAATCTTTTATACTCCATAACTTCACTCTTTAAAAAAATTTTAATATCAAATTTTAACTTTTTATTGCTTTAATTAAAGTTTATTTTTGATAATATATTTAAATTTCATGATATTTAAATATTTATGAATTATATATAAATTAAATACAATTAAAAGAGATTATATGCAAAATCTTTTACTCTATATAAAAAATAACCTAACTCCAACCCTAGCTCAAATTCTTTTACAAGCTTTAAAAAATTCAAATAATGAAAAATTTTTTACCTTTGTTTTGAAAAATATTGAAACAATTTGCACTTGGCTCAATTCTAGCGAATTTAAGAATAGATATTTATCAACAAAACATCCTTATCCACCTTTAATCAATCCTAATTTCATAGAAATAGATGCTAGTCGACATTGTGCAGAATTAGCCTGGGATTTAAATTTACCCCTACCTAAACACTATAAATTTATCTATATTTCTCCACATGGCGTTGGAGCAGCAGCATTTTTAAGATACCTTAATCAATGTTGCGATGTAACTTGTTTTGCCTCCTGGGTTTTACCACCTGATGCCAAAGAAAGATATTGTCTTAATTACATGTGTCTAAATGACAATACGATTACTCAATATGCTATTAATATATCAGAAATTAATCTACCTTATTTTGATAAATATCTATCTTTATTGGATTTTAACTCTAAAATTATTTGCGGAGTTCGCGATCCAATAGGAATTTTAAAGCACAACTGGGGAAGAGATTGGAGTAAAGTTTTAAGAAACTATCCCTCTGAATTTAATCTAACTTATGATTGGCGTTATTATATTGACTATCTTACTCATCAAAATCATAAAATTAAAATCGATATAAACGAACTACAACAAGGAGTTTTTATCATCTCTTATTTATTAAAATATTTTAACAAAGACAATGTATACTATCTTGATATGGAAGAAATCCGTCAATCAAAGGCCTTTGATACTATGAATTTGCTTGCTATAAATTTTAATTTTACCCCCCCCCCATAAAGATAAATTAGATTTATTTAAAATTAAAGAATTTAGAGGTTATATTCGCTATCTTTTTCCTATCACACTCTATGCAAATTCTAAAGATATTAATAACACCTTTTATATTAATACTCCTAAAAATAATAAAAATTTCAATATTGATAAAACTTCTAGCATTCCCATAATTTTAGACAGAAAACATATCAATCATGAAAAAATAGACATAATACAAGAAATTATAAAAAACGACCTATGTAATGATATGGGTGTATATATTGATAAAAATGATTTTAAACAATTAGAACAAAACAATCTTTTATTTTCAACAATTAAACATTATTTGTATGATTTTTTATATCAAATTAAAATAACCATAGATGAAACAGAATCAAAAATGATGAAAGAAAAAGATGTAATAGATTATTTTATAAAAAATAAATCACTTATTTATACTTTTTTTAATATTTTTGAAAATGAACTAAATCATTTAAAACAAACACATCCTCATATTATTGACTCTTGGAAATATTATAAAGAATTTGAAAAGATATACAAAGATAAATAATTATCTTACTTACACAAAATCAATAGGATCAATATCCGCACTTACATTTTTAAATTGCAAAATATAATTTTCAATTGCCACTAAAGCTTTATAATTTTCACTTCTAAGCAATAAATAAAAACGATATTTTCCATGCAGCATTTCAACTCCACAAATTCCATAGCCTACCAATTCTACTTGTTTGATATTTTTAAATTGATAGGCAAGTTTTTCGCAGAGCTTTTGTGAGGATTGTTGATCTTTATCTTCTATAAGAACTCTTAAAAGGCGTTTAAATGGAGGGTAAAGATCTTTTCTATTTTCTAACTCATCTTTTAAAAAAGCATCATAATCCTCTATATACTTTTCAAAAAAAGCTCTATTTTTTGTTTGTAAAAGCACTCTTGCTTCACCTTTACGCCCTGCCCTACCTGCAACTTGCATAGCTAAAGCTAAAGTTTCTTCACTCGCTCTAAAACTAGGACGCAACAAATACTCATCAAGTCCTAAAATCACACTCAAATCCACACTATGATAATCATGCCCTTTAGCAAGCATAGAGGTGCCAATAAGTATATCGATCTTATTTTCATTAAAGTCTTTTAAAATAGTATTAAGCTTTTTAACGCTTGTGATTTCATCGCTATCAAATTTTGCTATTTTTGCTAAAGGCAAAGCATTTTGCAAAAGCTCTAAAAGTTCAGCAGTCCCCATTTTTCTAGCTTCTAACATTTCTCCTTTACAACTTGGACAATTTTGCTCTATTAAAGAAGTATAATTACAATAATGACATTTTAAAACATTTTTCTTTTTATGCATACTCATAGCAATAGAACAAAAAGGACATTTTATCGTTTCTCCGCAATCCTTGCAAATGATTTGCCTAAAATTAGCCCTTGTAGGTAAAAACACTATAGCTTGTTTTTGATGTTTTAAACTTTTTTCTAATTCGCTTAAAAGCATAGGTGTTATACCAAGCTCATTTTCATCATATAAAAAATGTTTTTTGCTCTCAAAAAAAGTTCCTTTTAGTCTAAAACTTTTTTGTTTGTAAAAACTCGTCAAAGATGGGGTTGCAGAACCTAAAACCACTTTAATATTATTTTTTTGACCCAAAAAAAGTGCTAAATCTCTTGCATTGATAAAAGGCTGACTAGAAGCCTTGTAAGAATTATCATGTTCTTCATCTACTACAATAAGTCCTAAATTTCTAAAAGGCAAAAACAAAGCCGATCTTGCACCCGCTACTAAAAGCACTTCTCCCTTGCAAAAACGCTCTAAATATTCTTGCTTTTTTTTCTTTGAAATTTTAGAATGCCACAGGAAAAAATTATCCTTAAAATACACTTCCAAACGCTTTTTCATTTGTGGAGTAAGTGCGATTTCTGGCATCAAAAGCAAAGCTTGCTTACCCTGTTCCAAACACTCTTTTATCAAAGAAATATAAATTTCAGTCTTGCCACTACCCGTATCAGCAAAAAGCAAGGAATTATTTTCTTTTTGAAGAAAACTTAAGGCATTTTGTTGTTGATTGCTTAGCTTAGGGGTATCTTTAAAAAACATTTTTTGACATTCATACTTAGGACTAGTTTCAAAAAATCCCAAAACAAAACCAAGTTTTGAAGCATAATAATAAACAATAAAATTTGCTAATTCAAATTGCAAAGGAGTTAGAAAATACCCTGTAATTTCTTTAATTTCTACGGTTTTAAAATCAGGTTTTTGACATTCTTTAAGCACGATAGCTTTAAGGTTTTTTTTAGTTTTTAAATCCACTAATACTTGTGTTAAAGGTTTGATTTCATCAAAACTATGAAAAGTTAAATTATCCAAATACAAACCACAAATTGCAAGTTCATAATATCTTATATCAAATCTTTGCATCTAGAACTTCCTATACACTTTAACAAACCTTCTTTAGAATCATAAATAAATTCAACCATCTCTTTGGCGTTTAATGCAAATCTATAGTGATTTTTACCTATTTTTATCCAAGATTTAAAATCAGAATAAATAGGCGTATCAAGCAAAGAATAATCACAATCATTTAAACAATAAAAGAGTTTTTCTTTGGCTTGATTGTTTTGCGCATTATCTAAAATTTCTGGAAAATTTAAATTTTTAAGTCTCATTTGACTACGCATTAAAGCAAGAGCCGAGCTTAGCATTTCATAGTCCATTTTTAATTTTAAAATTTTAACCTCATCTTTTGTAGTATTGATAAAAGATAAAGATAAGCTTGATAAAATTCCCAAAATCAAAATCACAAAAACAAGCTCAAGCAGAGTAAAAGCTTTATTCATTTTGTCGGGAGTTCTTCATTGATTGCTTTTATTAGTTTCTTAAGTTCTCTTTCTAAAATATAATTTTCATAACTTTTTTTAACAAACGCATCTACAAAGCGTTTAAGTTCTATTTTTTTTGTACCGCCAGAAATCAAAGCGATATCATCTTCTAAAAAATTTGCAAATTCTTCACTGCACTTAACAATGAAATCTTTTGCATTGACATTAACAATGACTTGTTTTAGATTATCTGCCAAGAACAGCCTCTATTTTCTTATAAATATCTTCGCTTTCTATATTGCGAGATTTAAGTTCTTCTTCTAAACGCATGATTTGATTACTTTTTGCTTCATTTTGTGCTTTAACGCTTACAAGCTCATTTCTTAAAGCCTCATTGGCTTCGCAAACTTCGTTATACTTTTCAATTAATTCATTTACTTTATCTGTCATAGTATTGATTATTTTTTCATCAAACATATTTTTGCCTTCTTAAGAAATTTGTAATTTATGGAAAATATTATTTGATATTGTAGCAGAAAAAAATTTAAATTTAGGTTTTTATTGTCAATTAATTTTTAATTAAAGCATTTTCTTTTAAAATTTTTTCAAAAATAAAAATAAAGTAGAAAAATGTTAGAACTTACCAGCGAATTTAAACCCAGTCCCGATCAACAAGAAGCCATAAAAGGCATAGTAAAAAGTATAAAAAAAGGCAACAAATATCAAACCTTACTAGGCGTTACAGGAAGTGGAAAAACCTTTACCATGGCAAATGTCATTAAAGAACTTAATATACCCACTCTTATCATGAGTCACAACAAAAGCCTTTGCGCTCAACTTTATAGCGAATTTAAAGGCTTTTTTTCTAAAAATCATGTGGAATATTTTATATCTTATTATGATTATTATCAACCTGAAGCCTATATCCCACGCACTGATGTTTTCATAGAAAAAGACAGCTCTACTAACGAAGACTTAGAACGTTTAAGACTGAGTGCTACTGCTTCTCTTTTAAGTTATGAAGATGTAGTTTGCATAGCTAGTGTTTCGGCAAATTATGGACTTGGTAATCCAAATGAATACATAGGCATGGTTTTAATCTTTGAACTAGGTATGCAAATTTCACAAAAAGAACTTTTAAAAAAACTTGTAGATATGGGTTATAAAAGAAATGATAATTTTTTTGATCGTGCAGATTTTAGAGTTCAAGGAGATATTATAGACATTTATCCAGCTTATTATGAAGATGAAGTAGTAAGGCTTGAATTTTTTGGCGATGAGCTTGATACTATGTATCATTACAATGTTTTAGAAAATAAAAAAGGCAAAGATTTAAAACGCTTCATACTCTATCCTACAAGCCAGTTTAGCGTGGGCGAAATAAGACTAAAACAAGCGATAAAAGATATCAAAGCAGAACTTAACGAACGCCTTGCTTATTTTGAACATGAAAATAAACTCGTAGAATATCAACGCCTTAAACAAAGGGTTGAATTTGATCTTGAAATGCTTACAAGCACAGGAATGTGTAAAGGTGTTGAAAATTATGCAAGGCATTTAACAGGACTTAAAGAAGGTGATACTCCTTATACGCTTTTTGATTATTTTGCGATTAAAGATAGAAAATTTCTTGTTATAGTCGATGAAAGCCATGTATCTTTACCACAATTTAGGGGTATGTTTGCAGGAGATAGAAGCAGAAAACAAACCTTGGTTGATTATGGTTTTCGTTTGCCTTCAGCCTTGGATAACCGTCCTTTAATGTTTGATGAATTTATCCATAAAAATTGTCAATTTCTTTTTGTTTCAGCCACACCTGCACCTTTAGAACTTGAACTGAGTAAAGAAAATATCTTTCATCAAATCATGCGTCCTACAGGACTGCTTGATCCTTTAATAGAATTAAAAGATAGTGATAATCAGGTTGAAATTTTATTTGATGAGGCTAAAAAAGTCATACAAAGAAACGAACGGGTTTTAGTAACCGTGCTGACTAAAAAACTCGCTGAAGAACTTACAAGGTATTATTTAGAACTTGGTATAAAAGTCAAATACATGCACTCAGATATCGATGCTATAGAACGCAATGAAATCATAAGAGGTTTAAGAAGCGGTGCTTTTGATATGCTAATTGGCATTAACTTACTTAGAGAAGGACTTGATTTGCCTGAAGTTTCACTCATTGCCATTATGGATGCAGATAAGGAAGGCTTTTTAAGAAGTACAACAAGTTTAATCCAAACCATGGGAAGAGCAGCTAGAAATGTCAATGGTAAGGTTTTGCTTTTTTGTAAAAAGATTACAAAATCCATGCAAGAAGCTATGGATACCACCAATGAACGCCGCAAACTTCAAATGGCTTATAATAAAAAATACAATATTACCCCAACTTCAGTCAAACGCCATATTGAAGAAAGTTTGAAAAATGAAGAGGATTTAGGCGAAATTTATCGCAAAGGTAAAAAACTAGAAAAAATGCCAGCTAGCGAAAGAGCAAAACTTGTCAAGGAATTAAGAAAGCAAATGCTTGAAGCAGCAAAAGCACTTGAGTTTGAAAAAGCTGCTGCAATTAGAGATGAGATTAATAAATTAAGGGATTTATAATAAAAATATATCCCTTGTTCTAACTCCTGCCTCATTAAGTAAAGCACTTAAAATTTCATACTGAAAGTCTTGTAAGGGACGTTTTTCTTTTAAAACTATACCTATGACCCCTTTAGTTTTTTCTCCATCTTCTATAGGTAAATACATAGCATTAGCATTAGGCAGGGTATTTGTACAAACACCTGCTCTTTCTTTATTTGTTGCAACCCATTGAGCAATAGCAATCTCATCAGCACTAAAACAATTTTTTAACATTTGCTTATCATCGTTAAAAAACAACAAAGGTTTCGATAAAATATTGTTTTTATTTATAGGATAAATAATAATAGGTAAATTTAATAATTTTAAAGCTTGATTTCCAAGTTGTTCCCAAAGTTCTTGTTTACTTTTCACTCTTGCTAACTTTTCACTATTTTCAAGCAAAATAGCTGTTCTATAAGCTCTTTTAGTGAGTTCTTTAGATTGCAATTTTAATCTTCTAGTAAAAACAGCTGTTAAAAATCCAACTATAAACATAGTCGTAAAAGTAATAATATTTCCACTATCATGAACTTTAAGACTAAAAATAGGTTCTAAAAAGAAAAAATTATAAATCAAAACACTTACCAAAGAAGAATAAAAGGCGAAAATTTTATTATCAGAAATAAAAGAAGAAGCAAAAACTGCTAAAATAAAAATCATAACTATATTACTTGGTTGAGTATTAAATTTATGAAATACAAAAGCTATAAAAGTTGCTAAAAGCAAAACTCCTGTGATTTTTAAAAAACCTAAAAAATCAAAACCTTTTTTACTTCGTATTTTAGGAGTAGAAATTTGATTTTCATTAACAAGATATAAATCAATATTGGGTGCTTTTTTAGCAACAGCTTCAAAAATCTCTTCTTTAAACTTTTTTTTATCTTTATTTTTACCTAAAACAATTTTAGAAACATTGCTAAGGCTTGAATACTCTGCAATTTGTCTTGCTATATCATCATCATATACGCTAATGATTTCAGCATTAAAACTTTTAGCTAGTTCTATATTTTCTTCTAAGGCTTTTTCTTCTTTAATATTGGGATTTTTTATATAAAGCGCACTCAATTTAGCATGAAAAGCTAAAGCAAGTCTTGCAGCTGCACGAATAACCTTTGCATTTGAAGCATTAATACAAACTAAAATATGCTCTCCAGTATGATAAGCTAAATCATCATTAATAAGCCTTTGTTCACTTGCTCTTAAATTCACTCTTGAAGCAAGTCTTCTTAAGGCAATCTCACGCAAAGCTATAAGTCTTTCTTGACGAAAGAAATTTTCAAGTGCTAGTTTAGCTTGTTTTTCCTTATAAATTTTACCATCTTGCATTCTTTTTAAAAGCTTATTAGGTTCAATATCAACAAGCTCAACCTGATCAGCCTCATCAAAAATACGATCAGGAATACGCTCTTTAACTTCTATCTTACTGATATTAGCGACTAAATCATTTAAACTTTCTAAATGTTGTATATTTAAAGTAGTATAAACATCAATCCCTGCTTTTAGAAGTTCTTCTATATCTTGAAAACGCTTTTCATTACGCAAGCCTTTAGCATTAGTGTGTGCAAGCTCATCTACTAAAACCAAAGCAGGTTTTCTCTTAAGGGTAGCGTCTAAATCAAATTCTTTTAATACTATATTTTTATAAGGAATTTCAAGATTAGCTATACTTTCAAAACCTTGTGTTAAAGCCATTGTTTCAGGTCTATCGTGAGGCTCTATATAGCCTAAAACAACATCAACTCCATTATCCCTTAAAGTTCTAGCTTCACTTAACATAGCATAAGTTTTTCCAGAACCTGCAGCATAACCTAAGAAGATTTTTAATTTTGCAAGTTTGTTTTTTTCTTCTTCCTTGGCTTTAACCTCAAGTTTTTTAAGAATTTGTTCAGGACTTTGTCTTTGCATGTTTATTCTTTTTTCATGGCTTTAGCAATAGCTATATTAACGGCTAAAACATTAACCTTTTCTTCCCCAAAAATCCCTAAAAATTTAGACTCTGTATTTTCTTGAATGATTTTTTCTAATTCTTCTTTGGTGATTTTTGAAGATTGACTTATCCTAGGAATTTGCACTAGGGCTGCTTGAAGACTGATATGAGGATCAAGTCCTGATCCCGAAGCGCTTAACAAATCCAAAGGAATTTGTTCTTTTGTAATTTGCGGATTTTCATCTAAAAATTTTTGCAAATCTTTTTGCACACGCTCTTTTAAAGCAGGATTTGACATAGCATAATTAAATCCACCTGAACTTACACTGCTTTCATTTGTATCACTTGTATTGTAATTTGATACAGATGCTCTTGAATGTAGAAAATAAGGCTTATTAAAATCTTGACCCAAAAGCTTTGAACCTACCGCTTTGCTTATATCCAAAGTCGGACGACCTTCTTTATCCACTAAACTTCCACTTGATTGATAAGGAAAAATAAATTTTGCAACTGTATTTAAAGCAAAAGGATAAACAAAAGTACACAATATTAACATTATCACAAAAAAACTAAGCAAAGTTCTAAGCATATCACACTCCTAAAATTCTAAGTATCCAAGCTGTAGGAATATCAATTATTTTTATCCCTATAAAAGGTGCTATCATACCACCTAAACCATAAATACTCAAATTTCTTAAAAGCAAATGCTCGCTTTTCATAGGCTTAAATTTAACTCCACGCATAGCAATAGGTATGAGCAAAGGTATAATAATAGCATTAAAAATAAGTGCTGATAAAATAGCACTTTGCGGGGTAGCCAAATGCATAATATTTAAAATTTGCATTTGAGGTAAAACCACACTAAACATAGCAGGTAAAATAGCAAAATACTTAGCAATATCATTTGCCATACTAAAAGTTGTAAGACTACCCCTAGTAATAAGCAAACCTTTTCCTATTTCAACTACTTCTAAAATTTTAGTAGGATTAGAATCAAGATCTATCATATTGGCTGCTTCTTTGGCTGCTTGAGTTCCTGAGTTCATAGCTATACCTACATCAGCTTGCGCAAGAGCTGGAGCATCATTGGTTCCATCTCCTGTCATGGCTACTATCTTACCTTGAGCTTGTTCTTTTTTAATGGCTTCTATTTTATCTTCAGGCTTGCATTCTGCTATAAATCCATCAAGCCCTGCTTCTTTAGCTATAGTAGCTGCTGTTAAAGGATTATCTCCGGTACACATTAAAGTTTTTATGCCCATTTTTCTAAGCTCATCAAAGCGCTCTTTAAGTCCTGGTTTTACTGTATCCTTTAGATAAATTACTCCTAAAATTTTTTCATTTTTACACACTACCAAAGGAGTGCCACCAAGATTTGAAATTTCCATTACCTTAGTTTCTAAATCACTAGGAATTTTTCCATTCATTTCGCTTATACAAGCCCTTATAGCATCAAAAGCACCTTTACGAATTTTTGTATTATCTTGTAAATCCACACCGCTCATTCTATTTTGAGCGCTAAATTCGATAAATTCTTTAATATCATTACCTTCTAATTCATAATCCATTTTTTGAGCCAATGCAACTATGCTTTTACCTTCTGGAGTTTCATCTTTTAAAGAGGATAAAACACAAGCTTTAATCATTTCTTCTTTACTTATACCTTGGACTTCATAAAATTCATTTGCCAAACGGTTTCCAAAAGTAATCGTTCCTGTTTTATCCAAAATCATAGTATCAACATCACCACAACTTTCAACAGCTTTGCCTGAAAGTGCGATCACATTAAAACGCGTTACCCTGTCCATACCTGCTATTCCTATAGCTGATAAAAGCCCCCCTATAGTTGTAGGAATAAGACATACAAGCAATGCTACTAACCACGAAATAGGCAAACTCACGCCTAAAAATTGCATAAAAGGATATAAACTTACAACCACCACCAAAAAACTCAAACTAAGAACAATTAAAAGAGTATTAAGAGCAATTTCATTTGGAGTTTTTTGACGCGCAGCACCTTCTACAAGATTGATCATTTTATCTAAAAAACTTTCCCCAGCTCCAACTAAAATTTTAATCTTTAAAAAATCAGTTAAAACCGTAGTCCCACCTGTAACAGAAGAAAAATCACCGCCCGCTTCACGCATAACAGGAGCACTTTCACCTGTAATAGCTGATTCATCAACACTTGCAGCGCCTTCTATAATTTCTCCATCATTAGGTATAAGTTCACCTGCTTTAACTAAAACTATATCACCTATTTTTAACTCGCTAGAATTAAGCATTTCTTCACTGCCATCACTTTTTATGCGTCTAGCTTTAGAATCCTTTTTGCTTTGTCTTAAAGTAGCTGCTTGGGCTTTACCCCTTCCTTCTGCAATACTTTCTGCAAAATTTGCAAAAAGCAAGGTTATAAATAAAATAAAAGTGATTAAGATGTTATAAATTCTTTCATCAGAATTTCCATTAAACAAAGTAGGAAAAATACTTAAAATCAAAGTAAGAATGAATCCAACTTCCACCATAAACATAACAGGATTTTTTACCATAAAGCGTGGATCAAATTTTAAAAATGCTCCTTTTATGGCATTATTTAAAATTTCTTTTGTAATGAGTTTATTTTGTTTTTTAGACATTGACTCTCCTTAATGCCATAAAGATAAATATTCTGCAATGCTTGATAAAGTAAGCACCGGAAAAAAAGTAAGTGCAGCAAAAATATATATAATACAAACAAGCACAAACATAAAAGTTAAATTATCCGTTTTTAAAGAATTTGCAGTATTTTCTTGTGTATTTTTAGCCAAAAGCGATCCAGCTATAGCAAGCTGAGCTATTAAAACCAAATAACGCCCACAAAACATAGCAAAAGCTGTACTTAAATTCCAAAATAAATTATCATCTTTTAAACCTTCAAGTCCTGAACCATTATTTGCTGCCGAAGAACTAAATTCATACAAAATTTGAGCCAAGCCATGAAAGCTAGGATTGCTTATACTATCTTTTGCAAAAACAACAGCTAATGCACTTAAAACAAGGATTAATAAAGGATGGATAAGAATTACCAAAGCTATAAGCTTCATTTGTGCGCTTTCTATTTTTTTACCCAAGAATTCTGGAGTTCTGCCTATCATTAATGCACAAATAAACACGGTTAAAAGCACATAAATAATCATATTCATAAGCCCTACTCCTTCGCCACCAAAAGCTACATTTAACATCATATTTAACAAAGTAGCACTGATGCTTAAAGGATTTAAACTATCGTGCATATTATTGACGCTTCCTGTAGTAAAAGCAGTAGTTACAGCACTAAATAAACTCGAACCATCTGTGCCAAATCTTATTTCTTTACCTTCTAAATTTCCCAAATTTGCATTTAAACCCAAAGAATCCAAATTTGGATTTGACATTTTTTCGCTAAAATAAATTAAAAGTAAAGAAATGATAAAAATAATCCCCATTGCACCAAAAATAACTCCCCCTTCTTTTCCCATAAGAGCAAAACCTTGTCTTTCTTTTCTATGATAAACCATCAATCCAAAAGCTACAACACAGGCGCTAGGAATAAGCATCATGGATAAAATTTGTAAAAAATTTGTAAGTGAAGTAGGATTTTCAAAAGGCATACTTGAATTAGCACCAAAAAAACCACCCCCATTTGTCCCTAAATGTTTTATAGACTCAAGAGCTGCAACAGGACCTGTGGCAATACTTTGAAATTTATTTTCTAAAGTAAGCACGCTAAAATTTGCGTGATAGTTTTGCACCACGCCTTCAGAGATAAAAATTACAGCCAAAATAAAACTTAAAGGCAACATCAAACGCGTAATAATACGCGTAAAATCTTCATAAAAATTTCCCATTTGCATACCACATAAAGCACGACAAAAAGCCATACAAGCAGAATATCCACTTGCACTTGAAACAAACATAGCAAGTAAAATGCCTGTATTTTGGGAAAGCAAACTTAAAGCACTCTCTCCACTATAATGCTGAAGGTTTGTATTTGTAATAAAACTAATTACAGTATTTAAATTCAAATCCCCTTTCATAGAATTTATCGAATTGGGATTTAAAAAAAGTTTATCTTGTAAATAAAAAATCACGAAAGAAAAAATAGCCACTAAAGCATTAAAAGCAATTAAATGCAAAGAATATTTTTGCCAAGTCATATTTTTTCTATCAATCGCACAAATTTTATAAATTAAGTTATCAATTGGATTAAAAATAAAATCAAAAATAGTTTTTTTACAGCTTGCAATTTTATAAAGATAATTTCCAAAAATTAAAGCCAATATAAAAGCTATAATCAGTGTTATTAAAATTTCTAGCATATTTTTCCTTTAAAATTTTTCAGGATATAATAGAGCATAAAATAAATAAAGAGCAAGTATTAAGCTTAAAACTAGTAAAAATATCATCCGCGTGTCCTAGTTTGAATTTCACAAAAACGGATAAAAAACCATAAACTACCAAAAGCTAAAAGCAGAAGCAAAGCAAAGATAACATCCATAGGATAGCCCTTTCTCATTGATTCAAAATAGGATTTATTCTATCCTTGTTAAGCTTATATTTTGATTAATACTAATTTTATGATTTATTTATAATTTTTATCTATATTATAAAGATATGTAAAAAAGTAAAGTGAGAGAAATTTTAATCAAAGTATTATTTTATAGTATTTTGATGAGATTTTTTTAGAAATCAAAGTGAGCTTTTATCTTTACATTTTTTTACATTGTGCTTTACACATTTTTACATTCTTTTTACAAATACTTTACAAAATCTTTTAAACACCTTTAAAAATTAAAGAGTAGTCTTTTTAAAATATCCTACAACGCGTCCGAGTATTTCAAAGTTTTCACCTTCTAAATTAATGGGCTCATACGCTTTGTTATCGCTAAGGAGTTTTAGCTTGGGGCGTTTTTGAAGGCGTTTTACATAAAGCTCATCTTCAATGCGTGTTACACAAATTTCGCCTTCTGCCACTTCTCCTTGCTGGATTAAAAGATAGCAATTTTCAGGAAGTGTTGGTGCCATAGAATCGCCTTGTCCTAAAATCACAGAGAGATTTATAAAAGAGTATAAGCCAAAACATTCACGCAAAAAACTTTTAGAAAGTCCCAAAGCTTGAGTGCTTTCTTCATCGTTATAAGTGCCACTTCCAGCACTTGCTCTTACATTTTCAAAAAAAGGAATGTTTATCATATCATCGTTTAAGGTTTCTTGTTGATTTTCCAACTTAGGGACACATTTATCTTGACTTAGGGACATTTTAGAAGACAGACTAAGGGACAACTTAGGGACATTCGCAAAATAATTCAAATCAATATCTAAAACTTTTGCAATTTTTATTAAATTATGTATTGTTATATTAGATTCTTTTGTTTCATATCTTTTTATTGAATCCAGTGAAACACCGCTTGATTTAGCTAATTCTAATTGTGTTAAGTTTTTAGCTTCTCTAGCATTTTTAATTTTTTGAGAAATATTCATAAAATACACCTTTTGTCTTGACAAGTTTAATAAATTACACTATAATTCTATTACTTTTAAAAGAATTGTATCACAAAAAGATTTTTTTTAAAAGTGGCTTGGGTGGGTGGGGATAATATCACTTTTGGAGCTTTAAAATGAAAGTTTTAAAGTGTAAAAAGGTGGTCGTAAAACTCAAGTTTGGAAGCTAAAAATCACTTTCAAACTTGAGTTATAAAATCATCTTTACCACTCCTTTTTTTGGAGTGGTTTAAGTGATTATACCATAAAGGAGTAAAAATGCGTAAAAGCTTTACAAGTTTAACTGAGCAAATGAGCAAAAAAGGCTTTAAGCTTCGTACTTGGGCTAAATTTAAAAAGTTAAATGAAAGCGATTATAGACTGCTTTTAAATATGAGCTATGGCAAAACAAAAGGTATAAGAGGCAGAGCCAAAGAATTAAAAGAAATGTTAGAAAAAGATGGATTTAAGGTGGCTTAAATGTGGATAAGCAGTAAAGAATTTGCAAAGCAATATGATATAAATTACGAAGCACTTAAAAAATCTTGTATTCGTGCAAATAAGCAGACTAAAAAAATTTGTATTTCAGGTAGTCATATAATACACTTTAAATACACCCAAGGCAAAGGACACGGTGGTAAAACCCTTCAAATCTGGTCTAAACCTTTAAATAAGGAAGAAACACAGCTAGTAGAGCAAGGTTTTAACATAGAAGATATAAGCAATACTACTACTATAACTCCTAAAACAACACAAGAAGTTTTAAGCAAAGCATTAAATGATGATGTTTTGCTTAAAAATTCTAAAGCCTTGCAAGTGCAAAACACTAACAAAACCAAACTTAGCGAAAATCAAATACAAATAAACAAAGATAGCTTAAGCCTCTTTGCAAAAGCCAGTTCTAAAAAGCAAAACTTAGCTTTACAAAAAGCCGCTGTGGTTAAAGAATGGCTACATGCTAAAGGCAAGATAAGCACAAATGATTTCATAAGCTATATTAACGCTAAAAAAATCTATGAGTTTAAACTCACACAAAACAAGCTCTTTTCTTGGCAAAAAGAATACTTAGCAAACGGACTTGATGCTTTAATAGATAAAAGAGAAAATAAAAAAGATGATGCCATTAGCACTCTTGGTATAAAAGAGCTTTTTATAAATACTTTGCTTGCTCAAAAAGGAAGGCTTAATGCTTCTAATATCCACAGGGTATTAAATTATGAATTAGCAAAGAATGGCAAGTTAGATTTAAAAGATTTTCTAGGCAAAAAAGATGAATTTATAAGCTATGAGTGTGTTTTAAGAAGTATGAAAAAATACTTAAAAGAAAACAAACTCATAAAAAATATCATCTTGCATGGCGAAGATGGAGCTATAAGCAGACATCTACCAGCACTTGGTGTGAGTAATTGGAAAGTAAATACCATCAATGAAATCGTAGAAATTGATGCAAGCCCACTTGATGCTATTTGTAAAGTAGATTTTATCAATGAAACTTATGGGCTAAAAGGCGATGAGTGCTCTTGGCATAAACGCTACACTATAATATCATTAATCGATACTTATAGTGGTGTGGCTAGCTTTTATCTAGGCTTTAGTGAAGATAGTTTAAGCATAGCAAGAGCCATTGCAAAATACATCAGCACTTATGGTGTGCCAAAATGCATACACTCAGATAATGGCAAGGCATTTTTAAGTAAAAATGTCAAAGCTCTTTTAGAGAGATTAAACATTGATTATAAAGCGATGCCAGCTTACAGTGGCTGGAGTAAGCCTTATGTAGAAAATAAATTCAAAGACTTACAAAACTCACTCACAGCCAATCTCGTCGGATATATAGGAGCTAACATCAAAGAAAGACAGGCTATTGAGTTTTTTTATTCTAAAAAAGAAAGAAGACTTAAAAAAGGCTATAAGACAAATCAAAGAAGACTTAAAACACTTGAGTATATGAGAGAGTGTATTGATGATTATAGTGCGTATTTTATGAATAATAAATGGCTTGATCGCTTAGGTGCTACTCCAAAAGAAAGTTTTGAAGCAAAGATTAGCGATGCTATTAGTATAGATGAGCTTAGCCTTAGTATGTATTTAGGCGGTGAATTAAAGCTTAGAAAGGTTCTAAATAAAGGATTAAGTCTTAATGGAACTCTTTTTTATAATCCAAAATTATACACCCATGAAGAAGTGTTTGTGTGTGAAAATCTTAATAACCAAAACGAAATCTTTTGCTTTGATAAACAAAAAGAACTTATTTGTGTAGCAAACAACTTAGATTTAGAACTTGGAGTAAGCATTGAAGAAGCTAAAGTTGCTAGAAAGCTTGTAAATAGAGCCATAAAAGCAAATAAAGACAAAATCGATGAGCAAAGAATGATTTTAGAAAAGAATATGGAAAAGTATTTAGCTCTTGGCAAGGAAAAACTAGAAAAAGTTAAAGCTCCAAAAACAAAAGCTAGTAACAACGCTAAAAAAGAACTTGAATTTTCAAAAGCCCTTGTTAGCAATGGTGATTTTGAACATTTGAGTACAAAAGTTATAAAAGATACCAAATGCAAAATTCCAAAATGGGAAAATGCTGCCAAAAAGGCAGGATATTAAAAGTCTTTAAAAGCTTTTAAAGTCTATTTAAACACGCTTTGAAAGTTTTTAAAAGCTTTTAAAAAAGCTTAAAAACAAAAGGATTTATATGCAAGAACTAAGCAAAGAATTAGAATGCTTTTTAGAGCAAAGCGGTATGAAGCCAAGTGCATTGGCAAGAGCGATTGGTGCGAGTGCTTCTTTAATCTCACAGATTAAAAGTGCAAGCTATAAAGGTGATGTGGCTTTATGGAGTAAAAAGATAAGAGATTTTATCGCTAATCACAAAGATAAGCAAAATGAAAAACCTAAAAAAGAACAACTTTTTAGAAGCCGTGATTTTTCTATGGCTACTTTTGTAATGAGCGAAGCTGTAAATGAAAAAGAAATCGCACTTATTTTTGGAGAAGCAGGAACAGGAAAAACCACTATTATAAACGAGTTTATTAAAACCAGACCACAAAGTATTTTAATAGAGGCAACTTGTCATACAAGTGTGGGTGTAATGCTTGATGAGCTTTTAAATGCTCTTAAAATCGAAGCAAATAGCAACAATGCTTCAAAACTAAAAGCAATTGCAAGATTTTTAAAGACCAATGAAAAGATTTTAATCGTAGATGAAGCCGAATATCTACCACTAAAGGCTTTGGAGGATTTAAGACGCATTGCGGATTTTGCTAGAGTGCCTCTTATTTTAGTAGGAACTGAGATTTTATACAAAAACCTAATGGGTAAAAACAAAGAGCTTAAACAACTTTACTCAAGGATTTGTGGTAAATGGATGATGAGAGGACTTAGCAAGGAAGAAAGTGATGAGTTTTTTGGCAAGGGCTATTTTAAATTTAGCAATGGTAATTTTAGAAGCTCTGCAAAGCTTTTAAAAAAGGCCTTAAGACTTGCAGAACTTGAAGAGTGCGAAATCAATGATGAGTTATTAACTAGTGCAAGCGAGATGGTTATATTATGAGTTTTGAAGAGATAGCTAAAGAACTTAATCTTAGCGTGACACGCGTTCATCAAATCTATACTGAAGCTCTTAGAAAGTTAAAGAGTCCTAAAAATAAAGACAAGTGGATGGCTATCTTTGAAACGATTGACTTAATCAAAAAAGAAAAAGTAAAGAAAGAAAACTTAATTAAAGGCGAGAAAAAATGATACCAATGATTAAAGGTGAGAAAGCTGATTATAGTGCTTCGCTTTTTGAGATAAAGGGTGTAAGCATTATTTATAAAGAAAGTGGAGTGTTTGTAGATGTTTTAAAAGGAATTTATCCTGATTATATTGCAAAAAAAATCATTCGTTTTCATTTGGGTAAAAAACTTAACAAAAGTGCTTAAATTAAAGCACTTTATAGAAACCTCGTCTTAACGGCGTCGCTTCGCTGGTTTTGATTAAGTTTTTTCTTTTTAAGTCTTTTTTGCAAAGACTTAAAAAGGGTAAAACCCTAAAATTATTAGAAAGGAAAATTCATGGCAATAGTTTATATCGCTTCTCCTTACAAAGCTTTAGCTGTAAGAGAAAGTCAAAGAAAAGCACAAGCTATTAGTGTAGCCCAGCAAGAATGCTTAAAAATTATGCGTGAATGTGAAGGCTTTACACCTGTTTCACCCATACTACAATTTAGCTATTTGGATGAAAACAAACACAGAGACAAAGCTTTACAAATGGGATTAGAGCTTTTAAAAGCAAGTGATTATATTTATATGAGCAATCATAAAGATGCTAAGTATTCTAAGGGAATGCAAGAAGAATTAGCATTAGCTAAAAAGCTTGGCATTAAAGAGCTAGTTTTGGAGTTGCCCTTACAATAAGGGTTTAAGGATAATCAAGAAAAGAGCTAAACACGCAGTGCTTTTAAGATATGGCGTAATTCTTTGGGATTATCAAATTAATAAATTTAATTTAAAAGGAGAATAAATGCAAATAAATAGTTTTGAAGATGTAAATCTTGCACTTAAAAAAGTGGCAGAACTTAGTGTAAAAATAGAAAAGATTAATGGAGAAGTAACTTTAGCTTGCAATGAGATTAAAGAAGCTCGTGCAGGAGAGATTAAGGTTTTAAGTGATGAGCTTGGATACATAGAGCAATGTATCACTACTTTTTGTGAAAATAACAAGCACGAGTTTGCAGAAAAAAGAAGCAAAGAATTCACCTTTGGTAAGATTGGTTACCGCTTAAGTAAAAGTGTATCTTTACCACGTGTGAAAGAAAAGCTAGAAAACTTAATCAAAGCCTTTAAAAGTTACAACCTTAATGAATGCATCATTTACAAAGAAGAACTTAATAAAGATGCCATTGTAGAGCT
The DNA here is from genome assembly GCF_001763075.1 of Campylobacter sp. BCW_4321. Lineage (NCBI taxonomy): Bacteria > Pseudomonadati > Campylobacterota > Epsilonproteobacteria > Campylobacterales > Campylobacteraceae > Campylobacter > Campylobacter sp. BCW_4321. Next base: position 58,274 of record NZ_MJYA01000018.1, read on the forward strand.
TGATGATACTACTTTAGTAAAGCTTGGACTTAAAAGAGTTGTAAAGGATAATTTTAGAATAGAGCCAAAGATTGAAAGCTTAGAAATTCAAAATTAAGAATTTAACAAGTCCGCTAAGGCGGATTTGATTAAGTTTTTAAAACTTAATTTAAAACAAAAGGATAAAAAATGTATGTCAATGTAAGCATAGATGCGAGTGATTTAGAAGATTTTTACGCTCATGATTTGGCTGAACTTTTTGAAGATTTAAGCACAAAAGAGCAAGAGGAATTCTTTGGAATTATCCATAAGGATATCAAGCCATTAGAAAGAATAAGAGCTATTCTTTCTAATTTGTCTAATGATGAAGTACTTAAACTTTTAAAAGAACTTAATAATGAGTTTAAAAGCGATGAAGAGTGGCAAGAAGTTGCTAAAAGTATAAATGGAGATGAGAAATGAAACTACAAGATTTTGATTTTAGGATTTGGGATAAAACTAAAGAAGAGTTTTTAAAGAAAGAGCCGACTTTAATTAAAATAGATAACGAAAGAGTGATTGCTGGGCGAATTTCAAGATTTTACGCAAATACTGCGGATATTGCAGATATGTTTATAGGAAATGGCAATGATTTAGAAATTGAGCTATGGACTGGCTATTTTGATAAAAATGAAAATAAAATCTATGAAAATGATATTATCAAAAATGAATCGCTTGAAGAAATTTATTATATTACAAGAGATAATACTTATAAAATGTTTAAAATAATCATCTATGATAAAGACTGTAATGAAAACCTTTATAGGAAAAAAAATCCTGCTGATATCAATTTGTTAAAAATGCTTGTTTCAGATAAAAATATGAGTGTCATTGGCAATATCCATGAAAATCCTGAACTTTTGAAATGTTAAAAAATATTAAAAATTTTAACATAAAAATGAAATATGTTAAAAAAAGCCAAAAATTTAACAAAACTCACTAATTAGTGGGTTTGATTAAGTTTTATTTAGCAAGGAAAGAAAAGATGAGTAAAAGAAATGGTGCTTTAAGGGCTTTTAAAACACTTTTAAAAGATGTTTTAAATGATGAAAATGGCTTTTATAAACACAAAAATGGCAAAGTAAATATAGCCAAGCTCTCTCGTGTAAGTGGGCTTAGTAGAAGCTTTTTAAAAAAAGAACTCTATATAAGAGGTTTGCTATGAGTCCTAAACAAGCAATGCTTAGAAAACAACTTCTAGCTAAAATACACATGCACAAAGAGTATTTATATTATAAAGAAAATAATGCTTGGCAAGATTTTTTAGCTTTAAGATTTGAGGTTTTAAGCTCAAAAGATTTAAGCATAGATGAGCTTAAAATCTTGCTTGATATTTTTGATGGTAAAATTAAAGATGATATAAACTTCGTACCTGATTTTAAGGGCAGATTAATGCTTAAAAAAGCTAGTTCTAATAAACAATTTTTTTATTTAAAAGCTTTATTAAAACAAACAAAAATGCCTATTTTTAGTTTTTACAAACTTTGTAAAAAAACTTTAAAAAAAGATATATACTCTCTTGAAACTCTTAGCAAAAAAGACTGCACTATAATGCTTGTAGTTTTAGAAAAGATTGCTAAAACTAAATAAAATAATTAAAAATAGATATAATCCTTTAAAAGCTTTTTTAAAGGATTTATTTTGATCTGCCCTAGATGTGCAAATGAAAAAACTAAAGTCTTAAAAACTATAAAATCAGATACCAATGAAAGATTTAGAAGATGTCTTAAGTGCGGATACACTTTTATGTCTATTGAACTTATCAAAGTAGATAATTGGGCAAAATACTATATAAAAGAAACTCAAAAAGGACTTTTTGATGAAGCGCTTTGAATTAAAGGGTCTTGAGAATTTTTTAAAAAAATGTGAAAATCTAGAAAACGAACAAAAGCAGATTATTTTAAAAGAAATAATTGCTGAAACACTTTATAAAGAAAGCAAAGAAAATCTAGAAAAAGAACAAGACTCTAATGCTAAAAAATGGGCACCTTTAAAGCAAAGTACATTAAATTCAAGAAAAGCACAAAAGATCATGCATACTAAAAAGCTTTTTGCAACAGGCTCTATGCAAAGCTCTTTACATAGTGGAGTGGAAAATGATAGAGCTTTTGTAGCACTTAATGCCACCTATAAAGGCTTTGCGTATGCCAGAGTGCATCAATTTGGCTCTAAAAATGTAATAGCAAGACCTTTTTTACCTATCGATGAAAATTTAAATATAAACAAAAGAGTAGCCAGAGCAATGGAAGAAGAAACTAAGGATATGCTTTGGACTTTGTTTAAGCAGACTTTAAAATAAACTTCAATAGACTATGACATTTTATTAAAGGAGTATAAATGCCTAGTTTAGAAGAAATACAAAGTCAAATTTCTGATTTTTCAAATGCTAAAAATATTTTCTCAAGAAAAGAAATTAAAGCTTTACCAGATATTTTATGGGAGAATGAGAAGGTAAAAAAAGCAGCACAAGGCACTTATAATCTTGCTACAGGACTGCTAGTAGCTACTGATAAAAGATTGATTTTTATTGACAAGGGAATATTTAGCTTAAAGGTGGAAACTTTTCTTTATGATAAAATTTCATCTATTGAATATAGTACAGGTTTGATGTTTGGCGAGATAGTTATTTATGCTTCGGGTAATAAGGCTAAAATTAAAAATATGGAAAAAAACGAAACCAAAGAAATGGCTGAATTTGTTAGAGAGTGTACTCAAAATACTGATGCAAATAATCATATATCTACCACTAATAGTGATTTAACCGTAGAATTAGAGAGAATATCAAATCTTAAAGATAAAGGTATTATTACTGAAGAAGAATTTAAAACAATGAAAGAAAAAATTATAGCTAAAATGTAAAACTTGCAAAGTTACTTAAAATCTTATATAATCATTTTAGCAAATAAGTTGTTATGCTCTTATAGTATCATCACGATGTGGCAGTGGGTCATTGGCTATAAGAGTTTAGCCACCTTCTTTTTTGCAAATTTATTATTTTTTATAAACAATTTTTCCTTGACTTAATACTTCTTTAAAATACTTGTCGTTCTCGCTTAAAAACATAGTTTTATTATTGATTTGATTGCCTTTTTGATTTAGCACCATTACAAGAGCTTTTACTCCATTATCATAAAAGTATTTAATATAAGTTTTTTTGGTAAAGCCTTTGTAGTAAGGGTCAGTATCTATACTTAATCTAATCTCATCAGGATCTTTTACAAGCTTTGGCAGATAGTCGATATAAAAGTGGCGATTATTCTTTTTTATCTTAGAAATTTGTTTTTTCTTATCATAGAAAAAATCATCATCTAAGCTTATTACATCTCCTATTTTATCAACAAGTAAATCTCCTTTTTTTACATCAAAGCTTTTATAGACTTTGTCCATTAATTCTTTATCACTTAAATTTTCATAATCATGTATCTTTGGTAAATTCTCTAAGCTTTCATCTAGGCTTATTCTCGTTTCTTTTGGCATCTGTGAATTCTCTCTTTTATCATAAGCAAAGTTTTTAGAAGCAATACTTTTTGGATTTTCTAAAATTTTATATTTAGCCCTTGCTTCTTTTTCGCTTACTGCTATGACTTTACATTTACAATTATAATCATTAGGCGGAAAGGATGTTTTCCAAAAAGGATCATCTCTATGTATGGCACAATTGTGCATTTTTTTATGCTCACTTCTTGAATCTTCTAAAAGTGCACATTTATATACCCAGTAAGTTTTGTAAGTATAAGTGCTAAGTTGCTTTGCTCTTGCTTTTGCGTAAGCACTTTGCATATTGGTATGATAAATTGTTTTTAAGCGATTTGCATTGATGTTTATAGTGCGTTTTTCTCCTGTTTTTGGGTTTGTTATTTCTTTTTTACCATACCAACCTTTACTTGTTAAAAGCTCTTTTAAATTGTTTTTAAACTCATTAAAATTTCTTCCTTCTTTCATAGCTTTTTTTAATTCTTCGTGCAAATCATTTAATACATCTGTTTTCATAATGCCTGCTGCACTAAAAGCACGATCGTGTGCTTGTTTTTTAATTTCGTGATATTTAAAGCTTATTTTTAAGCCTTTATTTTCTAAATAGCTATAAGCTTCATCTACGCTTTTGTTAAAAATATTACTCATTCTTTACCTTTTTTAACCTTCTTTAACGGCGGAAGTGAATTCCGCCTAAGAAGCAACTAAAGGCTACCCGACCCTTTTGCTAACGCAAAAGCCCCGTTTTGCCTTGACCCACCTATTCACTCATTGCCAGCATCCAAAAGAGCTTGCATGGAAGCAAGAGCGATTTTTTTATCCAGACTTTCTTTTAATTTTTCAAAACTGATATTTGGGTATTCTTTAAAAATTCTTTCTTCTAATTCTTCATAGCTTTGACATTCTTCCCAAAAGGCTTTGATTTTTTCATAAATTTCATCACTTATCTCATCTTCTGCACTTGAGTTTAGTTCTATTTTATCCTTGCTAAGACGATTATTTTTTTCTAACATTAAAGAGTTAAATGCGTAATTTTCAGTGCTTACTTCTTTTTTCTTTAAACCTTCAATTCTAAAAGTTTTTGCTAAAAACTCAGCAGGTATCTCATAACCCATACTAGAAATAGTGCTATAAACTCCTGCTAAGTATTGCTCATCGACTTCTTTGTTTGTATCAAAAACAAACTCAAACTCAGCTGGCTTTGCAAAATTAAGTTTTAAAATCTGCTCTAATAATTTTTGTATGCTTTTGCTTAAAAAAAGTGTATCCATTTCACCCACATTAAGACGCACTTCTTCGTGTACATTACCTAAGGCTTGAGTACCATTTTGCACTGCATTTCCTGCTAAAACTTGTCCGCTGATTAATTTTGAAATAGCTTCATCACAATACCTTAAAAAATCTGTAAAAGTAGAAGTAGAAAGCCCTGAGTTTAAAAGCTCGACCATGTCATCTTTGTTAAAAATTCCCACACTTGCACTTCTTAAATTACTAAGTTGCATTAAAAGTTCTTCTATTTCTTTATCGCTGTTTGCATTGGTTGTTTTTGCAATGATAGGTGGCACACTTAAATTATCAAGATAAGAAATGTTTTTACTCATAGCAAGTTGCTTTAAAACCGCAATGCTTACAACATTATAAAAAAGGGATTGTTCTATGAATGAACCTGAATCGCTTGGATGTAAGTGCAAAAATATATCATCACACTCATCCACAAAAAGTTTTTTACTTTCGCTATAAATAAATAGCCTTTCTTTATCATCCATCGAAAAAAATCTCGGACTTATGTATTTTAGTTTTGGAAAAACATTTAAATCTTTTACCTTCCATTCAAGTAAAAAAGCAGCAAAACCATAAACTACTGCAGCACTCATTTCAAAGACGAATTTCCTAAAATCACTTTTTGATATATAATTTTGTAAAAATATTCTTTGAGTCTCGTCTTTACAAGTAATAAACATAGGAAAAGAACACATTTTAAAACGCCTTTTCATTACTTCGCTTGCTATTTGTGGATCAAAGCGTTTAAAATAATCATAAATACTTATAAGTTCGCTAAAATTCTCACTATTTAAAGCAGCGATTATGCTATCAAAATCAACACTGCTTGCTACGCTTTTTCTTGCTGTTTTGTTTAATATTCTCATAAAAATCCTTTTTTAATCTTTCTTTTGCTAAGTATTCTATTGATTGCTTTATAATCTGCATTTGCTGCACTACAAGCGATTCTAAAAGCCATCTCACTTGCATCAAGCAAGTCATCATGTGCTGCTTTTGGATAGGTTAGCATTTCTTCGATAAGTAAATTTGAGTTATTGTCTATTAAAATCGTGCCGTCGTTAATGTAAGGTGCTAAGCTATCGATGCGAAGTTCTTTTGCGACTTTATTTTTAAGCTCACAAATACTTAGAATAATTCCCAGTTTTAAAGCCTCTTCTTTGAGCTTATCTTTGAAAAACTCTTGAAAGGCTATTGTTTCAATGGCTATTTTTACTATTTTTCCTAAGCTTAAGTATTTGATATAAAGCTTTAATATCACATCTATCATCTTGCTAGGAGATATTTTATAGCCACTTGCTTTTAAATGAAATTTATTTTTATCTACTTTTTTAAGCTCAGCAATGGCAAAATAATCGCCTTTTGCCTTACCAAGTGCAGGGTCAATCCCTAAAACCACAAGGTCAAAATCTTGTTCTTTTTCTATGATTTTATACTCGCTAAAAATAGCATTTTCAGTACTTAATGCTTTGTTTTGATATTCGCTAAAAAAACTTTGAGTATCAGCAAAATATTCTTTTAAAATTTCTATTTTGTTTAAATTTTCATCATCTAATTTAAAACCCTTTAAATCGCTTTTTAAAATATTGTTTTTATCGATTAAATCAAGTTTGTCAGGAAAGCTTAGCACAAGCGGAAAATCATAAATTAAAAAGCGTTTATCATCATTTAAACGATTTAAAAGACTATCTTGATGTAAAATAGTTCCAACGACTAAGTATAAATAATTTTCTTGTGTTCTTGCGACTAGCTTTAAAATGGCTTTATTAAACCATTTATAAAGTTTATCCCTTTGCGTTTTACTTTCTACATTTTCATCATTTTCTATATCATCACAGATAATTAAATCAGGTCTTTTGCCAAGATAATTCGTTCCTCTTATCTTTTTACCACTACCAAAAGCTTTAATTTTTTTATGTATTTTAAAACTTGTAAAAACTATGGCTTCACTAGTCCATTCATCGCCTAGTTTTATTTCAAAATCATTAATTAATTTAGCATTTTCTTCAAGCTCTGTTTTTAAACTTGCTATACTTTCACTTGCAATGTCTAAAGTAGAAGATATAATTAAAGCATATTGCTTTTTATTACTTAAAAGCGAGTAAAGAGTAAAAAGTCTTACTAAAAGCGTTGTTTTAGCACTTCCACGATAAGCTTTAAAACAAAGATGATTATTTTTCTTTTCTAATTCATCAATATTATCATAGATAAAATTTCTAAAATTAGAGCTTTCTTTTTTGATAAAATTGATATGATGAGGAAAATATTCAAAAACAAAAGCCTTAAAGCCTTGTTTTAAAATCCTATCTCTTCTTAAATTTTTATCTTCTTTATGATTAAATTTTAAAGCCTTTAGCCTTGATTTAATTTCATTTATTTCTAACTTATCCATTTTTGCTTTCTTTTTATTTTCAAATATAGTTTTAAAAAGCTTTAAATTGCGTTTAAAACCTTTTAAAATACAAGGGTCAATACAAAGCCTTACAATTTATCTAATTTTTTATTTATAAGCTTTTCTACAAGTTGCTCAATTTTAAGCAATGCATCTGTCCCCATATAAGCTGCAAAACCACCCACTGCAACGCTAAGCTTTATGCCAAAATTAAGATAATTTACAATTTCAAAAACTAGATATGCCACAAACATAGAGCCTAGCATACCTTTTAAAAAGAGTGTAAATTTACCTTTTAAATTAAGAGCTTTGCTTAATTTATTTTTTGTTACAATTCCTACAAGTCCAGCTATAAAGCTTACTATCATTAAAACCATATATACAAATATATCTTCTAATTTCATTGCTAGTTCCTTGTAAAAATTTCAAATAAATATAATAAAGCTAATGCAAAAGTTGAAAACAAAAGAGCTATAAGAAGATCTTTTGCAATGCTTTTTTGATTTATCATTTTATTATTTTCTTTCATCTTTCTCTCCTGTGCAAAGCTTGGCTATATTTTCAACTTCTAAGTAATATTTAGAGATTTCTTTAGCACTTTCTAAGTCTTGTTTGTCTAAAGGCTTTAAAGGAAGTTTTAAAGGGCATTTAATAGGAACTTTAACTTCTTTGATTTCAGTTTTAATCAAAATATCTTTAGAAGCACAAGCGCTTAAAAAAACAAAAGGTATAATTAATAGGAAAATTCTCATTTTATCATTCACTTTTTTGCTCCTAAAATATTAAATAATTCTTTATAAGCTTTAAGTTCACTCTGACAGCTTTTATCTTTAATAAAAACCTTATCCACTTTTAAAACTTCTTTTAAAGTCTCTTTGGGCTTTAAATCAAGTTTTAATTTATCAATAGCTTTATTTTGCTGAGCTAATTTATCTTTAAAAACATTGATTTCATTGCTAAAATGCAAAGCTTTAAGTTTTAGATTTTCATTTTCTAAAGCTAAAGCATTGTTTTTTAAATATAAAAAACCACAAAGAGCAATTAGAACAAAAAAAGCTATTTTTGAAGGACTTAAAAACCTTGATAAAATAAAACTAAACACAATCTTTTCCTTATGGATAAGTCCATCTTGCTTTTTTGCCTCTAGTGTCTAAATGTACAAACCCAGCATAAGGATCATTAAAATTATGTTTTATAGCAATCCCTAAACCTCTTTCGCCATAGGTGTTTAAAACATATTGATGAACTTCTTCTGTTTTAACTCCTTTAACCACAAAGTCCGCTGCACTTCCTATAGTGTGTTGGCTTTTAGGGGCTCCACCAATCTCTGCATTATGCTCTTTGCAGCGATATCCACTATTTATAATAATAGGAGCATTGTAATGTTCTCTGATTTCACAAAGAATGTCTATAAGCTCATCACTTGGTACATTTTGAGGCAATTCACATTTGCCGCATTTACATTTAAATTCGCTTTCTTTAAAATAAGGGTTATTTTTCATTTTCTTCTTCTCCTTCTGGTTTTGAAAAAATTTCTATATTAAATTTAAGCCTATAAGCAAATAAAGAACTGCTTATAAAACCACTTTCGATACTACTTAAAAGCTTTTTGCTTGTATCAAATTCAAAAAGTTTTAGTCTTAATTCATCTATTTTTTTAATCAAAGAATCTTTATCTTTATTAAAAGTATGAGAACTAAAAATCAATGAAAAATTCACACTATCTTTATGATGATTAATACTTGTTAGGCTTTCAAGCATTAGATAAAGTCCGCCTTGTTTGACATCTTCGTAATTTGCTATGCCTATCGCATTAAAATGCTTTAATAAATCTTTGCTAACACTATCTAAAGTCAAAACCTGTCCTTTTTAACTTCGCAGATGAAATGAATTCATCCTTGCGATAAGGAGCTACGCTCCCTTAACCCACCTGAAGGCCACGCCCGACCTCGCCTTTTACTCCTTAAAGTCTTGCCTTAAAAAGCTAAAACCTGTCCTTTCTTTGCATAATTTTAAGTCTTAAAGAGCTTAAATTTCCTTCTTTATCAATCAAAGGTGCATTTTCAATTCGTTTTAAAGCATTATCTAGAAGGATTTTATCTTCATCATCTAAGACGATTTTAAGATAAATTTTTATGCGAATGTATGCAAAATCCTCCCAAATAAAATCAGCAATATCTTTATTTTTGCAAATATCATCTGCATCTTTTGCTGCTTTAGCTACTACTTCTCTTGTAATTTCATCGATATTTGCTAAGTTTTGTTGTGCTCTTTTCATCAGTGCTAACTCTTTTAAAGTAAGAGCTAGCATTTTAGGAGGAGAAAGCAAGGCTATCATTTATCTTGTTTTCCTTTTTTTGTTTCTTTGTTTTTTAAAGACTCATTTATTATAGTTTCTTCATTTTCTTCTAAAGTCTTTTGTTTTTCCTTTAAAAACAAAGCTTTTTCTTTTTCAAACTCTTGCTTTTCCTTTAAAAACAAAGCTTTTTCTTTTTCAAACTCTTGTTTTTCCTTTAAAAACAAAGCTTTTTCTTTTTCAAACTCTTGCTTTTCCTTTAAAAACAAAGCTTTTTGATCGTCATTTTCTTTTGGATTTAAAATTGCATTTTGATTTCTAAGTTTATTAGCTGAAACTATATTGTCCATTATTCTGCCTTTCCGCTTGATTTATAAGCTAATTGCCACAGTCCATAACCTGCATTGTCTTCGCTATCGATTCCATATTGGAAAGTCTTACGCATAAAAGCAGCTTCATCAGTAGGATTATCTTTAGCAACAAACTCAGCTCCTTTGTTGATTTGCAAAATTAAAGGTTTGATTGGTTTGGTATTGTCAATTAAATACCAAGCGTCTTGATCGCTTAAATTTGGACTTGTAAATACTTCTACAACGCCTTTAAAAACATTGCTTGAACCATTGATTAAATCGCTATTTACAATCTCGAGTGCTTTTGCTTCCAAGCTTAATGGTACAACCAAAAGAGCAGGATTGATATTTAAAGTGCGTCCGCTTTCATTAGTCAGTGCACGCATGTTTTTTCTAGCCTCCATAAGACTTGCAGCACTTAATTTTTTATCTCCAAGATTTGAAAAACTCACACCACCAATATCGTGATCATTTGCAAAAAATGCTTTTCCATCAAAGCAAGTTTGATTTTGCTCTAAAAGTGTAAAAATAAGATCACTATAATGATTTTGTACTTCGTAAGCTAACATTTCAATTTGTGGTCTTATTATTCCTAAATTATCGTAAGTTATTACATCTCGTGGTACTTCAATGGAACTTTCCCAATCTTTTTTAGTGATAGTATAACCTTGACCCTTAAGTTTGCTAAATTGACGATCGCCTATCCATTCACGCATTTTTGGTAAAGATGCTAAAAATTGATATTCTACAACCAAAGAATTTGCATTGGTTACCATTGCAAATTTTTCATAATCTTTATTTCCACCTTCAAGAGCATTGTTAAAAATGGTTGAAAATCCCTTATTCACTGCTTGCATGTAAGCAGTGCTTAATTCTGTAAAAGCCATTATTTGCCTCCTTTGATTCCAAGTTGTTTAAAAACTTTTGCCTCATAAGCATTAAGTTCTTTTCTTTTGTTTGTAAAATTAAGTTCTTTTTTACCTAAAACAATATTTGCTTCTTTTTTGCAAACATCAAGATAATCTTCTAAAACTCTGCCTTTCATATTAAGAGCTTTTTGATAGCGATTTGGTAAAATGAGTCCATTTTGCAAAAGAGAATCAAGGCGTTTTTTATTAAGCTCAATCTCTGTTTCTTCATTTTTGTTTAAAGCAGTTTCAAGTTTTGCTTTAAGTTCTGCAATTTGTGCTTTTAACTCTTCATTTTCTTGTCTTAAAGTTTCTAACTCGCTGTCTGGATTTTCACCTTCACCTACACAATCTTTTGTCTCTTGTACGGATTCTTCTACATTTTCAGCTTGTTCTTCTACTTGCTCGGCTAATTTTTGTAATTCTTCTAATTCTTCTTCGTTCATTGTATTCCTTTCTTTTTTTAATTTCGCGGATGAACTAAAATCATCCTTGCGAGTGGGAGTTTCACTCCCTGCACCCACCTGAAGACCATGCTCGACCTTGCCTTTTTTAGCTTCTGTCCTAGTGCTTAACTTTGAATTTTTGGTGCTATTGATTAATGACCTAGCTTTATTTAAAGCCCTGTTTAAAAGATTGGGCTGATTTACAAGTCCCATGGCGTCTAAATGAATAACATTTTTATCATCATCCACATAATATTCAGGGCTTAAATATCTAAAAGCCTTATTTTCAACAAGTTCTTTCCCTTTGGGCGTTAACTCAAGACTTGCATAAATGCCATCTTCTCTTAACTCTAATGAATTTCTATCAAACCAGCCATAAGCTTCTCCTCCTTGATGATTAAGATTTAACGCTATATCAAGTCCATTTTTTTGTATATTATTGATTAATTTTTCCCCATCTATCTTAAATACTCTCCCATCAAGTCCTTTGGCTATTCCAATAGGAGAAATTTTTACTTTTTCATTTGTGAGTTTTGTATTAAGCTCTAATAATAAATCACGCATCAAAAGCCTTTATTTTTTCGCATAATCATAAGATAAAAAATGCTTTTAAACCACCTATTTAAAGTATATATAGACTGATTTTAAAAAAATAAAAAAATATAATTTCAAGCAATAATTCTAAAGGAAAAATATGAGCAAAAAAGAACTTGCTAAAAGTCTTTTCATACAAGGAAAAAGTATCAAAGATATATGTGTTTTAACAGGTCTTAGCAGACAGGGTATATACTGTATGAAAAAAGATGATTTTAGCAAGGGTATTGATTGGGAGAGTTTAAAATTAGCCGCTTTAAGAGATGAAAAAGATTTAGAAAATAAAGAAGCTATGTTTTTAAACGCATTGATTGGTGAGTTTGAGAGGTTTTTAGAAAGCGCTAGTAAAAATGAGCTTGATATTGATACTTTAGAAGCTTTAAATAAATACGCTAAAACTTATTGGACTATTAAAGCTCCACAAAAAGTAGATGTTAAGGCTTTAAATTTACAAACTTGTAAAAAAACTATTGATTCTATTATTGAGTTAGCAAGCACCAATGAAGCAGTTTGTGAATGGCTTAGTGATAATAGTGATTTAATTATTTCAAAGGTTTTAAAATGAACGAACTTGGCATCATTTGCGACATTAAAGAAGGTAAAGCTAAGGTTGCTATTGGAGATATGGTAACGGATTTTTTAAGTGTTTTTCAAAGTCTAGCTAATTCTTATGCAGTGAGCTTTTCTCCTTTAAGAATAGGAGAGCAAGTATTAGTCATACCTGTGCGTGGGGATTTAAATAGTGGAGTTATTTTGCGTGGGCTTTACCAAGAAAAACATAGAGCAAAAAACACAGATGAAAATACTTTTAATATAGATTTTGAAGATGGAACGCATTTAGAATACAACTCTAAGAGTAGTACTTTAAAACTTGATGTGGTTAAAGATATAAATATCACTTGTGTAGATAAAACCACCCATAACCAAAACAACACCTTAAATACTAAAAATCATACTACAAACGCTAATACCATAACGCTTAACGCTCCAAGTATTAATTTAAATGGTAATACTCAAATTGCAGGAGCAATTTCTACAAGTGGTGAAGGTGGGGCAAGTGGTACTTTTAGCATAAAAGGAAATTTAAACTTAATAGGCAATTTACAAGTTAGTGGAAATATAAGCGATAGCAAAGGTGATTTAACAAGTCATACTCATTCTTGCACAGATGGTGCTACGGCGGTAAGTAGATGAAATATTTAACAAGCATCGAAGAAAGTATCAAAGACATTTTAATCACTCCTTTAGGCTCAAGAGTAATGAGACCTGAGTATGGTTCTTTACTTTATACACTCATAGATAGAAAAATCGATGATGATTTTAAGATAAAGCTTACTAGATACACTGCAGAAGCAATTTCAAAGTGGGAAAAAAGAGTAAAGCTAAAAGGTGTGAGACTTAATGAGTGTAAAGACAATAAATTAAGCATTACCTTGCTTTTTGAAAATTATGGGGATTTAACCATGGAGCTAGGCAAATGAGTGAGCTTTTAAGTGCAAATGATAGCTATTTTAAACAAAGCTTTTTAAAGGATATCCCTTATCCACAAATCATAGAAGAGCAAGACTATGAGAAGCTTTTAAAAGCCTATGAAGAACTTTTTAAAAGCTTTTTAAAAGATAATGTAGAGCTTTTAGAATCTGACCCTTTTAAAGCCATTTTAGAAGCTTTAGCTTATAGAGAAATGATAATTAGAGCAAGAATTAATGAGAGTATAAAAGCAACTTATCTTCATTATGCAAAGGGAAGTGATTTAGATAATGTAGTAGCTAATGGCTATTTGATACAAAGGCTTAAAGGGGTTAAGCCCACAGCTAAAGTAGAGTTTGAATTAAATACCTTACTTACTTATGATGTCATCATCCCAAAAGGTGCAATTTTTTCAAATGAAAAAGCAGACCTTGCCACTTTAAAAGAAGAAGTGGTGATTAAAAAAGGGCAAAGTAAAGCACAAGGTATTTTGGAACTTGATGAATTTATTCAAAGCAAAGAAAGTAAAACCGAGTTTTTACAAACCCCACTGCCTTTTGTGGCTAAGATTAAACAACTAGAATTTTTCAAAGATGGAGCCAGTGAGGAAAGCGATGAAGCCTTAAGAGAAAGGGCTGTAATGAGTGTACATCGTTTTTCAACCGCAGGAAGTGAAAAAGGCTATATCTATCACGCTTTAAGCGCAAGTGCAAAAGTCGCTTCCATAAAAGCTTTAAACAATGGAGCAGGAAAAGTAAGAGTTATCATTAAAAGTGAAGATGAATTAAGCGTTGATGTGGTTAAAGAGTATTTAAGTGCGGATGAGCGAAGACCTTTAACTGATGAAGTGAGCGTTGAGTTAGCTAAAAAAAGAGAGTTTATCGTAGATGCCAAACTTTTACTTTTAGAGCTTTCTAGGGCTAATGAAATAAGCCAGAAGATTAATGCTTTACAAAAGGACTTTGATTTAAGTGTGGATTTAGCACTAGGATTTATTTATCAATGCCTCCATCAGGACGGAGTTTATAAAAGCGAAATTTTAAGCATTAAAGAAAAAATCATAAATGAAGAAGAGCAAGAATTAAGAGACTTGCCCTTAGAAAATATAATAATAGCTGATGATGAGTTTGCAACCCTTAGCTTTTTACTTAGCTATGAAAAGGCGGTGCTATGAAGGGGCATTGCGTAGCAATGGGTCGGGAAGCCTTCAGTAAAAGCGACTTTGGGCGAACTTCGTTTGCACAAAGTGATAGCATAAAAAAGGCGGTGCTATGAATACACTAATACTAAACCACCATCCAAAACAAAGCAAAGCCATTGATTTAAGTGCTAAAACAAGATTTGAAGATTTAAATTTAGCTAGTATCACAAATCTAGCTCTAAATTGCGATGAAAGATTATTGCCAATTTTAGCTAATGCTTATGATGTAAGCATAGATGGTTTAGAAACAAAAGAAGCAAGAAAGCTTATATCTAAAGCCTTACTTTTAGATAGATACAACGGCACAACTTGGGCTATAAAAGAAGCTTTAAGAGCCGTATTTCCTACTGCAGTGGTTAAAGAGTGGTTTAATTATGGTGGAAAGCCTTATTTTTTTAAAGTTAAAGTAAGCACAACTAATGTTAGCTTTGATGAAAGAACGCTTAATACTTTAGAAAGACTAATTTATGATTTTAAAAATGTTAGAAGCGTTTTAGAAGCAATTGAAATAGAGATTGAAAGTAAAAATGATAGTTTTAATGCTAGTGTAGAAATAAGTGGAGAAACTATAGAAATCTTACCTTTTCAAACCACGCAAATTGAAAACAACCAGAAACCAAGTTTAAATGCAATGGGTGTTTTTATGTGTGAAATAACAAGAACTAATATTGATTTTAAAGGAGTGTATTAGATGATTTTAAATGTTTTTGGGGCAAACACGCAGTGTTTGGGTCGGGAAGCCTTTAGAGGGGTCAAGGGGATAAAATCCCTTGTCGCAAGGGCGAATTCATTTCAACCGCGAAGTCAAAAAGGAGTGTATTAATGGCAAAAAGTGAATACTATACCATACTAACAAAAATTGGCATTGCTAAATTTATTGCCGCAAGAGCAAGTGGAAATGGTATCAATTTAAAAAGCTTTAAATTAAGTTCAAAAGTTATTTTGCCCAGTGAAGAAATGCAAAGCTTAGAAGAGATTGTATATGAAGCTAATATTAGTAGCAAAAGCGTGGATGAAAGCAATCCAAACTATGTGAATTTAATGTGTCATGTGCCAAGCGATGTGGGCGGGTTTGAAGTTAATGCAGTAGGCGTTTATGATGAAGCAGGAGATTTGCTTGCAGTTGGAAATGTCCCACGCACTTATAAACCTATCTTAAAAGAAGGCAGCGCTAAAGAGCTTATGATAAAAATTGTTATGGAGCTTTCTAATGCAGAGGAAGTTATTTTAAAACTAGATCCTAGTGTGATTATGGCAAGTCGTGATTATGTGGATGCTATTAAAGTGGAACTCAATCTTAAAATTGATGCTTTAACGCAAAAATATGATGCAGAGTTTAAAAAAGTATGGGATGAGTTTGCTAAATATCTTTTAGAAAATAAATTTAATACAGAAATTGCCAAATATGTTACTTTAGCTACTAATCAAACCATTACAGGAGCTAAAGACTTTACCAAACTACCTACAAGCTCTATAAAAGCTACAAATGACAATCAATTTGTAAATTTAGCTACCTTAAAAGAACAAGCTCCTAGCTTAATAGGAGGATTGGGAGTAAATCAAGCTTGGCAAAATGTTTCGAGAGCCTTTGATGTAGCTTATACAAATAATACAGGAAAACCCATAGCAGCCAAATTTCAAGTTAATGCTAGTGCAAGTGGGGATGTCAGTTTTTCTTGTAGTGAGCAATTTGTAGTTTCTATGCATCAAACTTCATTATCCAATGGTGGAGTAAGTCGAACTTATTTTGGTTTTGGAATCATTCCACCAAATGGGCAATACAGATTAAATACACCAGAACACAGCGGATGGTATCCAAGTAAAAGCATTGTATCTTTTATGGAGCTTAGATGAGCATCAAGCAAATAAGGAGAAAAAATGAAATATTTTATAGACAAAAACGATAATAATCAAATTTATGCTTATGAGGATGAAGTGAGCGATGAGCAAATTAAAACAGGCTTAACACCTATTAGCGAAGAAGAATTTAACTCTTTAATAAATCCTCCTAAAAGCGAAGAAGAGCTTTTAAACGAGGCAAAAGAGTTAAAAATCAACGAGATTAATACAAAAAAAGAAAATATTCTAAATGGTGGATTTTCTTTTAAAGGTAAAATCTATCAAAGTTCTAATGAAGATCAGTTAAGAATTAATGGAGCAGTAACCAATGCTCTTGTTAATCCTAATTTAATTCCTTATATTGATTGGATTGCGCTTGATAATACAACTACAAGATTTAGCGTAGATGAGTTTAAACTCTTTGCAAGTAGCATGGCTTATTTTGTGCAAGAGACTATTTTTAAAGCAAGTGCTTTAAAAGAAAAAGCTAGAAATGCACAAAGCAAAGAAGAACTTGATTTAATTGTTTGGGAGAGTGAAAAATGACTAAAGCAGAATTAAAAAGAGTATGCGTAAAGCCATACGATAAGGACAGGTTTGAAGTGATACAAGATTATGAGTTTGCTTTGCTTAGTTTTAAAGGCATTGTGCCAAAAGGATTTAAAACTGATGGTGCAAGTATCCCACGCCTTTTTTGGTCTTTGTTTCCACCTTTTAAAAGTGAGTATTTTAGCGCTTGTGTGGTGCATGATTTTTTATGCGAAAAAGCAAATTCAAGAACTGATTATAGGACAGCTGATTTAGCATTAAAAGAAGCTATGACTTTGCTTGGATGTTCTAAGTTTAAAATCTTTGTATTTTATCATTCTTGCAATCTTTATCATGCAATAAAATGCTTGATAAAAGGAAAATAAAAAAAGGTGAGCTACCCACGCAGTGGGACGGGGGCTTTCTCAAAGAGAGTGCAAAGCACAAGAGTAAAAGCGACTTTGGGCGGATTTTATTCGCACAAAGTGAAAGCATAAAAAGGAGTTAAAATGAAAGATTATGGAATTTCTTTTATTCCAGATATTAATCAAGGCTCAAAAGAGCCAAGTGAACCTATAGTTAGTGATAAGCTTAATGCTCAAAAAGTTAATGAGCTTATAGATAAAAAACTAAAGCTTTTTAAAGAAGAGCTTGTTAATAAAGAGGAGCTTAAAAGTCTCATTGAGGAAATTTTACAAGATCAAAATTTCCAAAATACAAACATAAAAATATCAAAAACCCCACCTAACTACAATACACAAGCTAAAGTAGGAGAAATTTGGGCGGTTGTAGAAAGTAAAAAACAATTATTTATTTGCACTGCTAATGATAATGATTTTACAAGCTGGGTTGATTTACTAGGAGATGGTAGCAATGATATTGTCCCTAAAGAAAAAATCATTATCACATTTGATAACACTACCACAGGTGGACAATATGGGGGTTGTATGAGTGATTTAAGACTTGGTTTTGAAAATGGTTTTGCTACTCCAAATAAAGTTCAAGATGAGTATGAAAACGCAAAATTTACTATGACTAAAGATGGTAATGGTCTTAATAGAAGCGATTTTACTATAGATTCTAATCCTATTGCAGGAGAAAACCAAATTTTAGGAACGATTAAGACAAGTGGTATTTATCAAGAAACCTATCACAAAATCGCCCATGTGTTTAAAAAATATAATGGTGGTTCTGATGAGTGTTGCTTATGGTCTAGTTCAGGAAGTAGAGAGGTAAGCATAGAACTTGAAAATACACCAATGCCTAATAAGCTTTTTGCTAGAGGTAATGGATATTATGGTCAAACAGAAATTACCAATGTAAGAGTAAAAAAATCCATTTTTATAGGTGAGCAAGAAATTCAAAGTGAAGATTTTAATGTTGAAAAGTTAGAAGCTAGTTCTGATACTTATGGAGATTATGCTTTTTTATTTGAAATTTCTAAACAAGATCAAATTGTTATAAAAAAAGAGCTTAATTTAAATCCTAAAAAAACAAAAAAATACAAAAAAATGTAAAGAAATAAGGAGTGAATAATGGCAGCAAATTATGGAGTTAATTTTAATATCAGCAATGGTGCAGCAAGTCCTATTAAAGTGCAAAGTGATACGCCTATTGGTATTGCTGGGGCTATAAAAGGTGCAAGTAAAGAAATGATTTACACAAAGGCTGGTTATGAAAGCGTGGATAGCTTTCCAATCTTTGCCTTTTCAAATGTAAGTAAAGCAAAAGAATTTGTAAACGATTTAATCAAAGAAAATAACTTACAAGATTTTAGACTTTTAGATACTTTAGAATGTATCAATCTACAAAATGTAAGTAATGTAATTATTATTAGTTTTTTTGAAGAAAGCGATGAAAGTGAAAACACTTTAACCAATATTGTTAATGCCATAGAAGCTTTTAAAAAAGCAAAGCACAAAACAGGTTTTAGTCCTGATTTAATCATTGCTCCTTATTACTCACATGAAGCAGGAGTAAAGGCTAAGCTTGAAAGTGTGGCAAGTTCTATGAATATCACAGCTATTGTGGATCTTTACGCTACAAATGTTGGCGAAGCTATTAATACAATGGAGGCTTTTAGCTCCAAAAGATTAATTGCCACTTGGCCACAGGTTCAAATCTTAAATACACAAGGAAAATACGCTTATGTTCCACAATCTCCTATCATCGCAGGTTTAATAGCCCATACAGATGGGGATAAAGAATATGGTTTCAGTGATTCTTACTCAAATAGAGTGATGAATGGGGTTACTGGCACAGAGCATTTTATAGAGTTTATCAATGGCTTTGATTGTGATGCAGAAAGATTAAGAAATGCTCACATTTCAACTTGTATTTTAGGTGAAGGTTATCGCTCTTGGGGTGGGGAGACTAGTCATGAAGATACGATTTGGCAAGATTTAGCTCGTGTAAGAACTTTTGATCGTATAGCCCTAGCAGGACAAAAAGCAGCTTTTAAGGCTATTGATAAAAAAGCAAGTGAATTATATTTTATAAAAATCAGCATTGAAGAATTGCTAAGAGATTTAAAAGGAGCTAAGGTTTTAATTGGCTATGAGGTAAGCTGGGATGAAGAAAGAAACACAGATGCCAATGTGAGTGCTGGTAAGTTTTATCTAAATATAAAAATGATGAATAATCCAATCGTTAAACAAATCACTTTAGAGTTCATCTACTCTGATGAATGGGCGAGTGATTTGATTAAAACTATTAGTGCAGAGTAAAAGGTGGCTTTTGGGGCTTTCTCACAGAGAGTGCAAAGCACAAGCTTAAAGAGAGTGTAAAGCACAAGAGAGGGGTCAAGGGGATGAAATCCCTTGTTGCAAGGTGGAATTTACTTCCACCGCGAAGTTAAAAGAAGGAGAATAACATGTTTAATAAAGTACCTCAAGTAATTGAACAAGCAAATTGTTTTATAGATGGGTATGGTTATGCTGGGGTAGCAAGAGATATTACTTTGCCTATTATAGAACAAGAAGTATTAGAAAGCAAAGGAGCGCTGAGTGCAAATTATGGCACGGGTGTATTTAAAGCAATGGAATGCTCTTTTAAAATTAGCGAGATGGGAGAACAAGCTTTTGAAGCTTTTGGAGTAAATACTTTTTCTAAAACAAAAATCCCACTTGTTTTTAAAGCAAGTATTCATCAAAGCGGATCAGGAAAACAAGTGCCTTTTGTAGTGGAGTTAAATGGAGAATTTACATCTATGACTCCCCCTTCTATTGTAGCAGGTGGCGAATTTACAAGTGAAATAAAAATCAATGTGCATTTTATAAAAATCACAATGGATGGCAAAAGACTATTTTTAGCTGATATAAAAAATCTTATTCTAGAATTTAATGGCATTGATAAAATGGCAAAAGTAAAAGCAAATTTAAGTCTATAAGGAGAAAATTATGTCAAAAATAATCAAATTATCAAATGGAAATGAAGTTAAATTTAATCCCCCAACAGCTGGGATGTTGCGTCGTTCTATGGATATGCAAAAAGGCGAAGGTTCGAGAGCTTTTTATATGATAGGAGAATGTACTAATATGAGTTTAGAAGAGCTTGATAATTTAAGTCTTGAAGACATTACTCTTTTAAGCAATGAATTAAACAATTACCAAACTCCCAGTGGGAGCACTGAATAATGAAGCTATTGCGTTAATAGCTCATTATTTGCATTTTTCTTATAGTGAAATTATGAGTTTAAACATAAAAGATTATCTTGAATTTTTAGATATTAGTTTAAAAATCGCTAAGAGTGTTTAAGCTTAAAAAAACAATAGATAAAGGTTACAATATAAAGTATTAAAGAAAAAAGCACAAAAAATGAAGTGATATTAACAAAACCTGCTAAATAATCATCACTTAAAAAAGAAAGCATAAAAGCGACAAAAATACCGAGTGTTAAAAAGGCTTTAAAAACGATTTTAAAGTTTTTTAAAAAGATGATTTTAGCATTAAAAGCATTGTCTATTTTTTTCATAAATAGATTTTACAATAAAAAGGAAAAATATGCAAGATTTAGGACTTAGCTTTGGTATATCTTTAGCCTTTAAAGGCTTTAAAGAATTTGCTAAAAACACTGAAGCTTTAAAAAAGTTTAGTGCTAATTTGGATCAAAGCAATAAAAGTGTAAAAGCCTTAAATAAAAGTATTGATGCATTAGAAAAATCCAAGGCAAAGATTAAAGCAATAGGTGAAGAATTTAGCGCTTTAAAAGGTGAGCTTATGGCTAAAGGCGCAAGCGCTTTAGCTATCGGTGTGCCTGTAAAAATCAGTGCTAATCTTGAAGATGATATGAATAATATAAACGCCTTTTTAAATACAAATAATGAAAGTTTAAATCTTTTACGAAAAAACTTTTTAAAACTAAGTTCTAATATAGGAATTAATGTTAATGAGCTTACTAAATTGGGTGAAGCAGGAGCAAGGCTTGGGATAAAAAGCGAAAGTGAGCTTTTAAAATTTAGCGAACTTGGTGCTAAGTATAGCAAAGTCTTTAAATTAAATAATGAAGAAAGTATTAATTTCATGAGTAAGCTTTCTAATATTTATAAATTAAATACCAAAGATATGCAAAATCTTGGAGATAAGATAATTGGTGTAGCTAAAGCAAGCAATGTAAGTGCTTCAAGTGTTGCTAAGATAATGAATGAAGTAGGAGGCGATGCAAAGCTTATTGGTATGAGTGCAGAGGGTGCGGCAGCTTTAAGTGCTGCTTTTGCAAGTGCGACTAAAGATGAAGGCGAAGCGATTGGAACTTTTAAAGCAATGACTAGCGTTATGAGTAATTTAAATAATGCAAGTGATGATATGAAAACCAAGTTTTTAAGCTTGGGGCTTAGTACAGAACAACTAAGTGCTTATTTTAAACAAGATGCAAGTGGTGCGGTTAAAGTACTTTTAAATCAGATAAAAACCTTACCAAAAGATGAGATGGTCTCTTTTTTAAATTCAGTTTTTGGGACGGGTGCTGCAGGCATGATGCAAAATTTAGTCGACAATACAGATAAGTATGAACAAGCTTTAAAATCTTTAAAAAATACAAAAATGGGTGCTTTAAATAATGAATTTAAAAAGTTAGGAGACTCCACTAACACAAGCTTTGCAAAACTTAGTGCCAGTATGGCAAATCTTAGTGCAAGCATAGGCGAAGCTTTAGCACCTGCTTTAAGCTTTGTCATGGATAGTATCTCATCTTTGATTAACTTTATTAGAGAGATTATTGATGCTTTTCCAAATTTAAGTAAAGTTATAGGCACCTTAGTAGTTTCTTTAACTATAGCTAGTGTCGCACTTAGTGCTTTAAAAGTAGGATTTTTGGTTGCAAAAATTGCAGGAGCGCAATTTGCTTTTACGCTTAATGCTATAAGAACTGCTTTTAATATATTAAAAATCGCTTTTTTAACCAATCCTATAGGGCTTGTTTTAATGTCAATTGCCGCCATTGCAACGCTTGTTATCATGAACTGGGATAAAGTTAAAACCTTTTTCATTGGATTTATAGATAAAATTAGTTCCGTTTTTAGCGGATTTGGCGAGTTTTTTAGCTCTTTATGGGGTGGTTTATTTAATTGGTTTGCTTCTAAGTTTGAATGGCTAAGCAAAGCATTTGCAAAGATTAAAGATATAGCTAAAAGCGTGGCCTCTTTTTTTGGTTTTAGTGATAATGATAAAAAAGTTGATGGAGAAAAATATCAAAATTTACAAAATGATAATTCTAGAACCCATCATGGCATAGTAAGATCAGGTGCTCCAAAGCATGAAGCAAGACAAGCTGAAATTGCCGCTTTATCCAAAAGAAGTGATATTTCTAAAAAAAATGAAATCAATGTAAATATTAATGGAACTTTTAATATAAGTTCAAATAATGGAGTGTTTGATTTAAAAGCTTTCGCAAAAGAAGTTGAAAATAGTGTTTTAAGTGCATTAAATAAAAATGCAGATAAAAAAGTGCAGACAACAATTTGGGGTTAAAATGATATTTTGTTTAGGTGAGTTTGAGTTTGAAGCTTTAAATGTAGATGAGCTTGAAAAAAATTATGAATACGGCATTAGAAGCATTGAACGTATTAATAATCATAATGCTTTAATCAGCGTTGCTAAAGCAAATGAAAGTATTAAAATAAGTGGCAAAACTTTACCGCTTAGTAAAGATAAAAACACTTATTTAGATACTTTAAAGCAAATGGCTTCTCAAAATAAAAGCTATGCAATGTGTAGTGCCAGTGGAGTTTATTTTGGAAAATTTGCGATTTTAAGTATCAGCGAAAAACAAAGTGCTTTTTTAGAAGGCAGTGGCTTTTTAACACAAAGTTTTGAACTTAATTTACAAAGGGATTTTGATGAGTGAGATTTACATTGCAAAAAACAATGAAAGGCTTGATAGTGTGGTTTATAAGCATTATGGAACGCTTTTGTATTTTGATCAAGTTTTATTAGCCAATCCAAAATTAGAGCCTCTTTTAAAAACAGGAGATAAAGTGATTTTGCCTAATATTGAAATTCAAGAAAACAAGGAAGAAACTTTATGGTAAATCATCCTAGCTTTAAGATAAAAGCAAATGATAAAGATATTACACAAAAGATAAGTCTTAATCTTATTAATCTAAGCTTTGATGATAAGGCCAAGGATGAAAGTGATGAGATAAGCATCAGTTTAAATGGACTTTATGCAAGAGCTCCTTTTGGCGATAAGTTAGAACTTTGGCTTGGATTTGATGAAAAACTTTTTAAATGTGGTACTTTTAGCATTAATAGTTTTAGTAAAAATTATAGCTCTAAAACAACAGATATTAAAGCTACTGCGATTAATTTTGCTAGCAATATTAAAAACAAAAAATCAAGGACTTGGGAAAATACCAATCTTGCAGATATTGCTTTAAAAATTGCTGGGGAAAATAATTTAAAAGCAAAAACAAATAATGCAAACAAAGCTTATATCAAACATGAACTTCAAAACAATGTAAGCGATATTGAGTTTATTTATACTCTTTGTGCAAAATATGGCTTTTTAGCTTGTATAAAAGAACAAACTCTTATCATCATAGAGCAAAAAGAGGCAGCACAAGAGGGTGTAAAGGGTGGCGGAAAGCAAGAGGGTGGCATTAAATATACTTTAGATATAAGCGAACTTAGTGATTTAAATATCAGTATTAAAAATCGCAATGATTATACAGGCGTTAAACTAACTTACCAAGATATAGAACAAGGCATTGTTAAAAGCGTTTTAAGTGGCAATGATAAGGGTTGTGTTTATGAGCTAAAGATTGCTGGAGTAAAGAATGATAGTGAGGCACTAAACTTGGCAAATGCTAAGCTTAATGCTTTAAATAAAGGCTCTTTTGAAGGAAGTTTTAGCATGATAGGGAAAAATATCAAAGCAGGAGCGAATTTAGAAATAAAAGGCATTGATGAAAAGGTTATTTTTAGTATTAAAGATGTAAAACATGACTTTTCTTTGAGTGGATATACTATAAGTGTTAATTTTGAAGGGTAATAAGGAAGACTAAAGCCTTCCTTTTTCTAAAAACTAGCAAACTAATCAAATCTATTTATATTGAATTAATTAAAACAAGGGATATTTTTTTCACTTTCTATTATCTTGACAAATTCTTCATAAATACATAGTGCATTGTCAATAATCTGATTGTATTTTAATAGCTTGATTTTGTAATTTTCTTCAAGAGATTTAATGTCCGTAGCATCTAATTGGATAGTATTTCCACTTCCCTCTATTCCAGCATCTTCTGAAATAATAAAATATGCCTTAATATCTTCTTTTTTTATTGGTTTCATATTGTGAGGTAAATTTTGCATTAATGCCGTTCTATATCTTCTAATTTGTCTACTAATATCTTCACTCTCAATTTTTGCATGTCCCGTAGCAGTATTTTTTTTTAATTCTACTATAATGGGATATTGTTCTTCGGCTATACTAATTAAAATATCAATAAAATTTCTATGTATTTCACCTTCTTTATCAATTTCCCTATAATACTTTTGACGTACTATATTAAACGATTCTTGATTATTTAATTTTTTACTCCAATAAGGATTAATTAACCAAGGATGTTCATACAAGTGATCTTCAAAAAATTTCTCTGGAGTATTATTCTCATTCATTAATTCTTGAAGTTTTTTGATTGCCAAAATTCTATTTTTTGCTATTTCATAAACCTTTAAGTGATCAGAGTTTGCAATTTTAGACATTAGAGTATTTAATAATTCTGTAAATGAATTATTGTTTCTATTTAAGCTATTTTCTAGTTCTTGGATATCAACGTTATTGATAGTATGAACAATTGAACTTATCATTTGTTTGATATTTTTATGGTAAATTTCTTCATCTTCTTTATCTTGTTCATCAATTCCTTGGATCATAATGTGTAAAAATTTTTTATGTATGTTTAATTTTCTATCATCTAAAGATTTAAGCCAATTTTGATAACTTTCATTGTTTTTAATGTCCTCTGGAATATAACTA
Organism: Campylobacter sp. BCW_4321; assembly: GCF_001763075.1. Lineage (NCBI taxonomy): Bacteria > Pseudomonadati > Campylobacterota > Epsilonproteobacteria > Campylobacterales > Campylobacteraceae > Campylobacter > Campylobacter sp. BCW_4321. The sequence continues at coordinate 83,544 of NZ_MJYA01000018.1, forward strand.
ATTGAATCTTTGGTTCTAATTTCTTGCCATTTATTTACAAAAACATTTCTTACGTCTTTTAAATTGTCAATAAATTCGCTTACATATTCATCAGAAATATCTAAACCTTGTCTGCTTGATGTAATTGGAGAGTCATTTTCAGAATAAAAAAAATCTGCATGAACTTCTCCTACTAAATATTGACTAGCAATTCTTGCATTAGCACTTTCTTTAAAAATATTTTCATCAGCAATTTTTTTATTAATGAATACGATTACATTGTTAAAGTCAAAATTTTTAGTTTGAATTTTTTTAAGCTCTGCAACACCTCCCATCCATCCTTTTATTTTATTTTCATTAAAGTATTTAATAACATTTTGATCTCTATTATAGGGGATTTTTTTAGATACATCAACATTGGGAAATAATTCATTAATCTCTTCTGTGCTATATCCAAAATAAACCAATAACTCTATGCTATCATAATATATGTGCGACTCTAAACTAACTTCATCATTGTTAATTTTAACTTTAAAGTTATCTTTGCTAGATGCAATATAAAATCTTCTAGATAAATGAATTTTTAAATTATCTGTAGTTGAAGTTATCACCCTTCTTCTTAAATGTTCTATTTTGACAATCATTCCAGATTGATTAGAGTTATATTGACTAAATTCAGTCGGTAAATTTTCAATTTCTTGATAGACAACATTATGAGTATTTTCTTCACTTAAAAGTTCTTCATATTTTAATGTAAAAGTAATCCACTTATCAGAATTAATACTTTTTGTATATACGGTATACATATCTCCCAAACTAAAAGCAGCTAGTTTTCCAATTCCTTTTTGCCCCATTGGAAGTCTTTCTTTAAGATTATTGATAGGATTTTCCTTATCCTTGTTTCTTCCTATTTTTGCATATTTTTTTTGCAGCTCATCAACATTTAAACCTTTCCCATTGTCGGCTACTACAAGAAAGGTTTCATTAAGAACTATATCTACCTGTGTTGCATAAGCATCATAAGAATTTGCTATTAGTTCTGCTATTGCTGGAGGATTGCTATTATACAGTTTTCTTCCTAAATGATTTACAGCTTTATTTGCTATAGAAAATTCAATTGTATTAGCCATACGCTTCTCCTATCAGATGTTTTTTAATGCTTATTCCTATTATTTCCCCAAGTCTTGGAGGAACAGCATTTCCTATATGTCTTGAGATAACAGATGTTTTAATTCCAACTTCATTATCAATAAAATCATAATCTAAAGGAAATGTTTGCAATAAACTTGCCTCTCTTAAACTTATTGCACGATTTTGTTCAGGATGTCCAAATCTACCATTTCCTAAACTCGTGCAAAAAGTAGTCATTGTAGGAGAAGGTTCTTCCCATTTCATTCTTCCATATACACTACCAAAATTTTTACCAGATTCTTTTTTATGGCATTTAAGTATTAAATGCTCAGGCCAATCTTTCCAACTACCTCCATTTTTAGGAGTAGCTTTAATTCTTTCTAAATTTAATCCTGATAAAGGTTTAGCTATGTGTAATGGATCTGTTTTAGATTGTTCTCCTGATTTAATCTTAGGTAGAAAGCCTATTGCATCTCTTACTGTCTTGTAATTTTCTTTGTGGTGTGTTTTATTTATAATGTGTATTTCTTTAATTTTAGATCCCAATAAAACTAATCTTTTTCTATTTTGAGGCATGCCATATTCTGGACAAAATATAATTTTATAATCAATAAAATAACCATGTTTTTTTAAAGTACTAATAAAATTTTTAAATATCGGATATTTTTCCAAATCAGGCACATTTTCCATACTAATAATTTCAGGTTTTATTTCAATTATTAATCTAAGAAATTCATTAAGTAAAGTCCATTTCTCATCATTTTCATTATTTTTGCCTTTGGTGTATTTGGAAAATGTTTGACATGGAGCACATCCTACTAGAATCTTATATTTTGTATCACCAAAATATTCTTGGATCTCATTTGAAGAAATATTTTTTATATTTTTTTCTATAAACTGTGCTTTTATATTTTTTTCATAAGCATATTTGCAAGTTTTATCCAAATCATATCCTGCTATTATTTCAAAGCCAGCTTGTTTTAAACCACAGCTTAATCCACCAACACCACAAAATAAATCAATTACTTTACTTTCTTTCATAAAACACTTTATCTCTTTTTTAAATTATACAATTAATTTTTATATAAGATGCTTAAAAGACTTTTAGCTAAATGTTTAATAACACCTTAGACAACATTAATGATATTTTTTGCATTAGAAATCAAATTCAAAAAACAATACTTTGATTTTAAGTATCAAATGACTTTGATTTGAAAAGCGGTTTTATATATATTAAATAAAAAGACAAATGAAAAATTTAGCAGGAAAAATCCTGCTAAAAATTGTTAAAGATAACCCGCTGCCATAGCAATAAAATATCCTGCTATACAAGAAGTGATTACACCTATAAGACCTGGTAAAATAAAACTATGATTGATAACAAATTTACCGATGTGAGTAGTACCTGATCTGTCAAATTGTATAGTAGCTAAATCGCTTGGATAAGTTGGTAAAATATAATATCCATAACAAGCAGCCGCAAAGGCAACAATTACACCAGGTTCAACACCAATTCCTAAAGCCAAAGGAACAAAAGCCGAAATAGCTGCTGCTTGAGAGTTTACAAATTTTGAAATTAAAAGAAGCATTACAGCATAAGTCCAAGGATGCTCTTTTACTATATCTCCAAGTGCTGCTTTCATCATAGGAGTGTGAACTGCAAACATAGTATCAGCCATCCAAGAAATTCCAAAAACCGCAACAAGCGCTATCATGCCTGATTTAAAAATTTCATTAGAGCCGATTTTCTTTGCATCTGTTTTAGTAAAGATGATAATCAAAGAACCTGCTAAAAGCATAAACATCTGAATAACTGAAACCATGGATAAAACATCCATTTTAGGGTTACCTAAAGCATCTACTTGAGGAATGCCATTTTTTACAACTTGTCCCCAGTTTGGACGCAAAAAATCAAATACACCCAATAAAGCTACTAAAGCAATAGCTCCTAAGAAAATCCACATTGCAACCCAATTGCTTTTTGGAAGTTTAACACCTAAAAGTGTTTTAGAATCCCCATAAACATATTTTTTAAATTCAGGATCTTTAAGTTTTTCTTGAAATACTTCATCTTTACCCAAATCTTTTCCTCTAAACCAAGAAAAAATTCCTATACACAATACACCAAATAATGTACTAGGTATAGTAATTTGAAGAAGATTGATATAACCATCAAAACCTGCTAATTTATGATTAGCATTTAAAAGCAAAGCAGTCAAACTCACAACAGCCACAGATACAGGAGATGCAATAATACCCATTTGTGATGATATAGAAGCTGCTGCCATTGGACGCTCAGGGCGAATACCATTTTTAATCGCTATATCATAAATAATAGGCATAATAGTATAAACCACATGTCCTGTTCCACAAAGTATAGTCAAAAAGCAGGTTACAAAAGGTGCTAGTATTGTTAAAAACTTAGGATTGCGTCTTAAAATTCTTTCTGCTATTTGAAGCATAACATCTAAACCACCACTCGCTTGCAAAGTTGCACTCGCAACCACCACCGCTAAAATTGTAAGCATAACATCTATGGCTGGTTTTCCAGGCTTTATATGAAAAGCAAATACAAGCATTAAAATACCTATACCACCAAGCAAACCAAGCGCTATACCGCCTTTTTTTGCACCGTAAAAAAGACAAATTAAAACGATAATGATTTGGACTGCAAATTGCCCTCCCTCGGTAAGGCTTGTTAAAAAATCCATTTTAACTCCTTTGAAAATTGATATTTAAAAACAGTTATTATTGTATCACATTTTTAAATTAAAGAATAATATTTATAAAAATAAAAATAATAATTTTTTAAATTATTTAAATTAAATTTAAATATAAAACACAAGCGTAATGGGTTTGACAGATTGTATAGAATTTTATCCTTCAAGTTCATATATTTTTTTTCTATCTGTAGAGCTTGCTATATTAAGATGTTTGCGATATTTTGTAATAGTTCTTCGTCCGATATCGACCTTAAATTCTTCTTTGATTAATTCTAAAATTTTACTATCGCTTAAAGGTTTATTGCGATCTTCATTCTTTACTAAATTTGCCACAAATTCTTTAACACCTACATTTGAAGTCTCTCCCTCTTCATCAAGAGCAAAAGCAAAAAAATCACGCAAGGGAATAAGTCCTCTTTCACAACTTAAATATTTATTTGCCACAGCTCTTGATATAGTCGAAGCATTACGTTCTAAATCAAGTGCTAAATCCTTAAAAGTCATAGGTTTTATCTCTTTTCCCATGAAAAAATCATATTGATATTCTACTATCATAAGCCCTATTTTATAAAGAGTAGCTTTTCTCATCGCTAGAGCATCGACTAAATTTTTTGCTTCTTTGATGTAATGACTTAAAAAATCATGCTCTAAACCATCAGTTTGGATTGAAATTTCAGGATAATAATCATCATTGATTTTTACTTTAATTTCACCATTTTCTTTATAAACAAAAATATCAGGAACAATTATACGAGAATCTTCAAAATATTCCAAAAAAGGAGGAGTGCTAAAGCGCTTAAGTACAGCTAATGCTTCTTTATATAAAGGCTCTTTGGTATAGTTTTGTATATTTTCAAAATCCATAATCAACATTCTACAAAACTCATCAATATCTTCATCTAATTCCATATTTTCAAGAGCAAATAAAAATGCTTCTTTATAATCTTTAGCTCCCACTCCTACAGGATCTAAAAATTTAAATCTTGCTCTTACTCGCTCAATTTCTTCCAAAGAATACTCTTTTAAAAATTCTTCATCGTATTCAAAATATCCTTCCTCATTTAAGCATTCTATAATTTTTTTTGCAAGTTCTTGAGATTTGTTTGTAGGAAACAAAGGAGGAAGAATCTGTTCATTTAAAAGCTCATAAACACTTTTTTTGGCAAGTCCTTTACTATCCACAAAAGCCGAATTTACATTATGTTTATAAAATGAATCAAAATAATTCTTACCCTTATCATGAGTTTGTATCGAATCTTGAACATTTAAGAAAGGATTATCCTCAGCAAATTTATCTAAATTTTCTTTTAAATCCTCTATGTTTGCTTGTAAAATCGGCAACCAAGAGCGTAAAGTTTGAGAAATTTTAGTCTTGGGTGCTTGGGTGATTTTTTGCTTTAACATCAATCAAGGAGTTTAAACTCCGCTCCTAAATAATACTTTTTCACGTCTTTATTGGTTGCAATTTCATCAGCATTCCCACTAGCAAGCAAAGAACCTGATCTTATAACATAAGCTCTATCACAAATAGCCAAAGTCTCACGCACATTATGATCGGTAATTAAAACCCCAATCCCTAATCTTTTAAGCTCTTTAATCAAAGTTTGAATTTCAGCCACTGCTATAGGATCAACACCTGCAAAAGGCTCATCAAGAAGCAAAAACTTAGGTTCGCACATCAAGCTTCTAGCGATCTCACAACGCCTTCTTTCACCTCCACTTAAACTTAAACCTTTCCTTAAACGAATAGGTTCTATACTTAAAAGTTCAAGCATTTGCTCAACTTTATCATGTAAAATTTTTTTATCTTTATAAAAAATCTGAGCCGCTAAAAACAGGTTATCTTCTACACTTAAATCCTTAAAAATACTACTTTCTTGAGGTAGATAACCTATCCCTGATCTAGCTCTTTTGTTTAAAGGATCTTTTGTTACATCCAAACCATCTAAAAGAACTTTTCCACTACTTGGAGAAATAAGTCCACATATCATATAAAAAGTTGTTGTTTTTCCTGCGCCATTTGGCCCTAAAAGTCCTACAACTTCTCCGCTATTAACCTCTAAAGAAATTCCATGTATAATCTTAGTTTTTTTAATAATTTTTTCTAAATTTACAATTTCTAATTTACTCATAAATTTCATACTTTCTTTTATTATCTTTAATGCTAATTTTAATCTGGATAGTAGAAATTCCAAATTTCATTAAAGTTTTTTTCAAATTTTCACCGCCCCATTCAACCAAATGTAAACCTTTTTCAAAAAAATTTTCAAATAAACCATTCGCTAAAAGTCCTTCTAAACCTTCTTGATAAATATCATAATGATAAATGCAAATATCATGATTTTCATATTTTTGCATAGTGGAAAAAGTTGGAGAATCTACCCTTGCATCAAGACCAAGAAATTTAACCCAAGCTTGCACCAAGCTTGTTTTTCCGCTAGCCAAATCTCCTTGAAGCAAAACAACACCTTCTTTAGGCATTATTTGAAGCATCGTTTTGATCTCATCTTTTGCTAAAATAAATTCTTTCATAATTTTACCACATATTCATTTTGTGCATTTTTAGGAATGCTTTTCGTGCTAGGTATAGCTAGGACTTTATATTTTTGAGTGTATTCAATAAAATGTAAAGTGATAATATCACCCACCTTAATCTCTTTACTCGCTTTAACAATAACGCCATTAATCCCCACTATGCCACTTTTACACATATCTTCAGAAATAGCTCTTCTTTTCGTGATATTAACTACATTTAAAAATTTATCTACTCTCATAAAAGCAATTTTAGCAAAAAAAATCAATTTTTGGAACAAAATTTGCTTACGCCTTTGCTTTATTTTTTAAGAAAATAGCAAGTAAAAACTTTTCTTTAATGAAATTTGGATACAATTTTACAATTTTCAAATCTATTTTAGCAAAGGATATCTTATGAAAAATGAAGTAAAAAAAGTAGTTTTAGCGTATTCTGGGGGGCTTGATACGAGCATCATTTTAAAATGGCTTCAAGATGAGTATAATTGTGAAGTTGTAACTTTTACAGCAGATATTGGTCAAGGCGAAGAACTCGAACCTGCAAGAAAAAAAGCCCTTTCTTTAGGTATAAAAGAAGAAAATATTTTCATTAAAGATTTAAGAGATGAATTTGTTAAAGATTATGTATTTCCTATGTTTAGAGCCAATGCGATTTATGAAGGAGAATATCTTTTAGGAACAAGTATAGCAAGACCACTTATAGCAAAAACTCAAGCACAAATTGCCCTGCAAACAGGTGCTGATGCGGTAAGTCATGGTGCCACAGGCAAAGGAAATGATCAAGTGCGTTTTGAACTTGGTTATCTTGCTTTTAATCCCGATTTAAAAATCATCGCTCCATGGCGTGAGTGGGATTTAAACAGTCGCGAAAAACTCCTTGCTTATGCACAAAAACACGGTATTGATATTTCTAAGAAAAAAGGAAAATCTCCTTATTCTATGGACGCAAATTTACTTCATATTTCTTATGAAGGACTTGTTTTAGAAGATCCTGCACACGCACCCCAAGAAGATATGTGGAGATGGAGTAAAAGCCCAAAAGACGCTCCAAATGAAAGTGAAATTATAGAACTTGATTTCCAAAAAGGAGATTTAGTAGCGATAAATGGAGAAAAACTAAGTCCTGCAGGACTTTTAACCAAACTTAACGAACTAGGCTGCAAACATGGTATAGGACGCCTTGATATAGTAGAAAATCGCTATATAGGAATGAAAAGTCGTGGTTGTTACGAAACTCCAGGCGGTACTATACTTTTAAAAGCACACAGAGCTCTTGAAAGCATCACGCTTGATAAAGAAGCAGCACACTTAAAAGATGAACTCATGCCAAAATACGCAAGTTTAATTTATAATGGCTATTGGTTCTCGCCTGAAAGAATGATGCTTCAAGCCTTAATCGATGAGTCTCAAATTCATGCCAATGGTAGAGTAAAACTCGAGCTTTATAAAGGCAATGTGATGGTTATAGGACGCGAAAGTGCAAATGATAGCTTGTTTAACGCAGCTTATTGTACTTTTGAAGAAGATGAAGTGTATAATCAAAAAGACGCAGCAGGCTTTATTAAGCTTAATGCTTTGCGTTTTATCGTTGCAGGAAAAAATGGAAGAAAATTTTAATAAAGGAATAAAATGAAAGTATTATTAATCAAAGATGTAAAAGCACTTGGAAAAGCAGGAGAAGTAAAAGAAGTAAAAGACGGCTACGGACAAAATTTCTTAATCGCTAAAGGCTTTGCTAAAGCAGCTACTAATGAAGTTTTAAGAAAATACGAAAGCGACAAGAAAAAAGAGGCTGAAAATTTACGCTTTGAAATCGCAAATTTAGAAAAACTCAAAGAAGAACTTGGCAAAATCACTCTTGAAATTTCAAAACCCGTAGGTGCAAATGGAAGTTTGTTTGGTGGCGTAACCAAAGATGAAATCGCTCACGCCCTAAAAGAACAAAGCCATATAGAAATCGATAAAAAAAGCTTAGAATGCGACACCTTAAAAAGCTTAGGAATCCACGAAGTAAGCGTAAAACTTGGACACGCAATCCATGCTAAATTTAACATAAATATAAAGGCAGAATAATGTTTCACGCAACAACGATTTTAGCTTACAAAGGTAAAAATAAATCCGTAATCGGCGGAGATGGACAAGTAAGCTTTGGAAATACGGTGCTAAAAGGCAATGCTGTAAAGATTAGAAAACTTAATAATGGAAAAGTTTTAGCAGGTTTTGCAGGATCAACAGCTGATGCTTTTAATCTTTTTGATATGTTTGAAAATCTCCTTCAAAGTTCTAAAGGCGATCTTTTAAAAGCAGCGATTGACTTTTCTAAAGAATGGAGAAAAGATAAATACCTAAGAAAACTTGAAGCCATGATGCTTGTACTTGATAGAAATCACATTTTTCTACTTTCTGGTACAGGCGATGTGGTCGAACCTGAAGATGGGCAAATCGCAGCTATAGGAAGTGGTGGAAACTATGCACTTTCAGCTGCTAGAGCCTTAGCAAAACATGCAAATTTAGATGAAGAAGAACTTGTAAAATCAAGCCTTCAAATCGCAGGTGAAATTTGCATTTATACTAATACCAATATCAAAACTTATGTAATCGAGGATGAGAAATGAATCTAACTCCAAAAGAAATTGTTAAATTTTTAGATGATTATGTTATAGGACAAAAAAAAGCTAAAAAAATCATAGCTATAGCTTTAAGAAATCGCTACCGCAGAATGCAACTTAGCCCTGAGTTGCAAGATGATATCGTGCCTAAAAATATCTTAATGATAGGTTCTACAGGTGTGGGAAAAACAGAAATCGCTAGGCGTTTAGCTAAAATGATGGGCTTTCCTTTCATCAAAATCGAAGCGAGTAAATATACTGAAGTAGGTTTTGTAGGTCGTGATGTGGAAAGCATGGTAAGAGATCTTGCCAATGCAGCTTTAAATTTGGTAAAAAATGAGCAAAGAGAAAAAAACAAAGATAAAATCGATGAATTTATAGAAAATAAAATTTTAGAAAAACTTTTACCACCTTTACCAAAGGGTATCAGCGATGAAAAACAAGAAGAATATAAAAACAGTCTTGAAAAAATGAGAACTAAACTAAGAAATGGCGATCTTGATGAAAGCACGATAGAGATAGAAATTTCACAAAATATGTTTGATACCAATCCTAACCTACCTCCTGAAATGGGTGCAATGCAAGATATAGTTAAGGTTATAGGCGTTGGCAGTAAAAAAGTCAAAAAAGAAATGAAAATCAAAGACGCTAAAAATGCTTTAAAAAACGAAGCAGGAGAAAAAATCCTAGATCAAGAAAGTATCAAAAGCGAAGCCTTAAAAAGGGCGGAAAATGAAGGTATTATTTTTATTGATGAAATCGATAAAATCGCTGTTTCAAGCGGAAATTCAAACCGCCAAGATCCAAGTAAAGAAGGGGTGCAAAGAGACTTACTTCCTATAGTCGAGGGATCAAATGTACAAACAAAAATAGGCACTTTAAAAACCGATCATATTCTTTTTATCGCTGCAGGGGCTTTTCATCTTAGCAAACCAAGTGATCTTATCCCTGAACTTCAGGGACGCTTTCCTTTAAGAGTGGAATTAGATAGTCTTGATGATAAAGCTCTTTATGAAATTTTAACACGCCCTAAAAATTCGCTTTTAAAACAATACTCTCAGCTTTTAAAAACTGAAAAATTAGAACTTGATTTTGACGATGAAGCAATTAAAGAAATAGCAAAAATAGCTTCAAGAGCCAATGAAGAAATGCAAGATATAGGTGCTAGACGCTTGCATACTGTGATAGAAAAATTACTTGAAGATTTAAGCTTTGAAGCTGATGAGTATGCAGGTAAAAAATTCGTAGTGGATAAAAAAATGGTAGAAGAAAAACTCGGAGATATCATAGAAAATAAAGATCTTGCAAGGTATATTTTGTGAAAAGTGGCTTTGTTAGCATCATAGGGCGTACTAATGCAGGAAAAAGTACTTTAATCAATTCCTTATTAGAAGAAAAAATCGCCCTAGTTTCTCACAAACAAAATGCCACAAGGCGTAAAATCAAAGCCATAGTGATGCATGAAAAAAATCAAATCATTTTCATCGATACCCCAGGACTTCACGAAAGCGGTGCTAGGCTTAATCAACTGCTTGTCCAAAGTGCTATTAAATCCATGAGGGATTGTGATATGATTTTATTTGTGGCAAGTGTTTTTGATAACACAAAAGACTATGAAAATTTTCTTAGTCTAAGCCCACAAGTACCACATATCATCGCTTTAAATAAAGTAGATTTAACCGATAATGCTACGCTTTTAAAAAAACTTAGTGAATATGCAAAATTTAGCCAACATTTTAAGGCTATCATTCCTTATTCCTCCAAGAAAAAAAACTATAAAAAAGATTTATTAGATGAGATAGTAAAATACCTTGATGAACATGAGTATTTTTATGATCCTGAATTTTTAAGTGCGAGTAGCGAAAAAGAACTTTATAGAGATTTTATACTTGAAAGTATTTATGAAAATTTAAGCGATGAGCTTCCTTATAGTAGCGAAGTGCTTATCCATCGCACCAAAGATACTCCCGATCTTTTAATCCTAGAAGCCAATATCATCACAGATACAAACTCTCACAAGGGTATGCTTATAGGAAAAGAAGGGGCAACTTTAAAAAGAATAGGCAAAGATGCACGCTTTAAAATTTCAAAACTTGCACAAAAAAAAGTACTTTTAAAGCTTTTCGTAACAGTGAAAAAAAACTGGCAAAAAGATGAAGAATTTTTAAAAAAACTTTTAAATGATGAAAATTAATTCATTAAATAAAATAAATTTTATAAAATCTACAGATTTGCTTTATGCTCAAAGAACAGGAATATCCAAAGAAGATGAACTTTTTAACAATTTAACTGCAGATTTTAAGCTAAGCAAACCCTTTGACTACCAAATAGCTTTTTTTAAACATAATGAAATTTATCATTGTTTTTTAGCGCCTGTTTACAAATTGAAAAAAAGTCGTTTTTGCTTTCCTGAGCCTTTAATTTTTCAAGCTTTGTTTGATGAAAGATTTATTGAGGAAAGTGATTATTGTGTTTTAAATTTATATGATCAAACTTTATATTTATATTTTTACCAAGAGGGAAAATTTATCAATCTTAAAAAAATCGAAAATTTCAACCCAAGTAATATGGATTTATTTTTTAAACAAAATCGATTTATAGAACTTTTAAAACACTATGAAAGCAAATTGCTACTTTATCAGGATTTGGATACAATCAAACATTACTTCTCATCTCAAATAAAATGTTTAAATCTAAATGATATTCTTGATAAAAATAGTTTATTGAAATTAAGTTCATATAGTATAAAAAATCTAGATCAAAATTGTAATTTTATCAAGCATAATAAAATAAAAATATCTATTTCTTTTAAAATTATATTAATATTTATTTTTAGCTTTAGTCTTAGTATGATGATTTTATTATTTAAAGATTTTATAGAATACAAACAAAATAAGGAAATTCAAAATAAAAATTTTATCATACAAGAAGAAATTTCTAAACTAAAACAAGATAAGCAAAAATTATTAACAAACATACAAGATTTAAACTTTACTCTTTCTAATAAAATATCATCTACACAACAACAATTTCATATTTTATCCACCATAACAAAAGAAATCAATTTAGACAAAAATAAAGCAATCATTCTAAATCAAATCATATCATGGCTTAACTCCAATGAACTTAAAATCACAAATCTTGAATTTAAACAAACAAAAATCATTCTTTCTTTTATCGATGAAAACCACTTTAAAAGAGCATTAGAAAATCTAAATTCTGCTTTTAAAATTCTTGATAAAAATGAAGAAACATTGAATATCATATTAGAAGTCATACATGAATAAAATAGAAGTATTTTTGCAGAATTTAAATCCTAGGGAAAAATTTCTTTTTATTTCTTTTATCTGTCTTTGTGCTTTGTTTTTAGCTTTTAAAATTCACGATCACTTTTTGGAAGATATTTTTCAAAAAACATTAGTAGAACATAATTACCTTGCATTAAATGAAGCAAAAATAGAAAATTCACATCTTAAAGAAATAGAAACAAAGCTAACAAAACAGATAAAAACAGAGGAAGAAAAATTAAAATACTATAAAGAAAAATTGCATTTATTTTCTTATGATAAAGATTTTTTCAATAAAAAAATCAATAATTTATCCAAAAATTTAACCATTAATGAAATAAAATTTTCCCAAGAAAACAAAAATTTTATCCACTATAATTATGTTTCTCTAAGTTTAAATGGCAACTTTAAAGACTTGCTCAATTTTATACAAAATTTAGAAAATCTTCCTATAGCTTTAAAAATTGATAAAATAAAACTATACAATACACAGGGTTTAAAATTAAAGCTTGATTTAATGTTTAAATTTGTTAATTTATAATAATATTAAAATGTTATATTTTTAAATATTATTATAAAAAAAATATTTAAAAATATTGTAATTTAATTATTTTTCTATTACTATTAGTTAAAATATTTTAAGCATAAAAAAGAAAGGTATTGAGAAGTGACTAAACAAGAAATACAAAAACTCGATGCAAATTTCCTAGGTCATCCCAAGCCTTTATTCTCTCTATCAATGGTAGAACTTTGGGAAAGATTTGCTTTTTATGGCATACGATCTTTACTTGTGCTTTTCATGGCAACAACCATAAGCAAAGGTGGACTTGGAATAAGCACTGAATACGCCTCGGCAATTTATGGCATTTTTGCAGGATGCTTGTATTTAGCAGCACTTCCTGGAGGCTGGATTACTGATAATTATTTAGGGCAAAAAAAGGCTTTATTTCTAGGTTCTTTTATTATAGCTTTAGGACATATTAGCATAGCCTTATCTATTCTAAGCACACCTATATTTTTCCTAGGACTTACTTTTATCGTTATTGGTACTGGATTTTTTAAAACTAGTGCTTCTGTAACAGTTGGAATGTTATATAAACAAAATGATACAAGATGCGATACTGGCTATACGATTTTTTATATAGGAATTAACATTGGAGCATTCATTGCTCCTCTTATATGTGGTTTTGTTCAAGCAAAATAGAATTATCATTTAGGATTTGGCATAGGAGGTTTAGGTATGCTAATCTCTTTGCTTATTTTATATTTTAAAGCTATCCCTGAACTTGAAGAATTTCATAAAAATTGTACTTTAAGGCAAAACTGGGAACAACCATTTAAAAAAAGTAAAAATTTAACTCTTATACTAAGTATAAGCTTGTTAAGTATTATTGGATTTTTTCTAATTTTTATTAATCTTGCAGATATTAATCCCATAATACTATCAAAAAAACTTCTAATTGTAATTTTACTATGTTTGGTAATTTATTTCATATATCTTTTTGTTTTTAAAGCCTTAAAATAACAATTAACAATTTTAATTGTTTTATTCTTTGTAGCCACTTTTTTTTGGAGCACTTTTGAACAAAAACCTACCGCTTATAATCTTTTTGCGCAAGATTTTACAAATAGAAATATTTTTGATTGGAAAATTCCAACAAACTGGTTTCAATCTTTTAATCCAATTTTTATCATCATACTTGCTCCTATAGCAAGTTATATTTGGATATTTTTAGAGAAAAAAAATATATATTTTTCTTCCATTGGAAAATTTACTTTAGGAATATTATTTGCCGGCATTGGTTTTATGATGATGACCTTTGCTTCACAAAATCTAATAAACAACAATGGTTTGCCAATATCCATGGCTTGGATTATCATAAGTATATTCTTTTTAACACTTGGGGAATTATGCATGTCTCCTATTGGACTCTCTATAATGGCTGAGATTACCCCTGATTTAATCGAAAATCAAGTCATGGGACTTTGGTTTGTAGCAAGTGCACTTGGAAATTTTGTTGCAGGACTTATAGGAGGAAATGTCAATATTAAAAACATCGATCAACTTCCTAATATTTTTGGACAATGCATGTGGATGCTTTTTGTTATAGCGCTTTTACTTTTTATTGCTAAAAAACCAATTTATAAAATTCTTAACGAAAAAAATAAGCAATTATCTAACTAAACTTAAAATACAAAATACACCAAAGTTGAAAATTGATCTTAATATTTCTTTTTTTTATATTTGCAAAAAAGTAACATTATGATATAAATCATTTAAAAATATTACAAAGTTATACATATTTTTTTAATTTCTTGTCTATAATTTATAAATAAAAATACACAAAGGATATAAATTGAGTAAAAATGTAAAAAATTTAGATACTTCATTTTTTGGACATCCAAAACCACTTTTATCTCTTTCACTTACTGAGCTTTGGGAAAGATTTTCTTTTTACGGAATTCGTCCCTTGCTTTACCTTTTTATGATAGCAAGTTTTGAAAAAATCGGAATGAACTTAAAACCTGAAGAAGCAAGTGCAATTATGGGAATTTTTGCAAGTTGTTTATATCTTGCTGCTTTGCCAGGTGGATGGCTTGCGGATAATTACTTAGGACAAAAAAGAGCAATTTTACTAGGTGCTTTAACTATAGCATTTGGACATTTGTGCATAGCCTTTTCTTATTTTAACAATAAAATGATTTTTGTTGGTATGTTTTTTTGGTTATAGGTACAGGACTTTTTAAAACTTGTGCTTCTGTAATGGTTGGAATGCTTTATAAAAAAAATGATGCAAGGCGTGACTCTGGTTTTACTCTTTTTTATATGTGCTTTAATTTTGGTGCTTTTGTAGCTCCTTTAATTTGCGGCTTTTTACAAAAAGAATACGGATGGCATTTTGGTTTTGGTGCAGGTGGGATTGGTATGCTTTTAGCGGTAATTATTTTCTACCTAAAAACTATGCCTGATTTAAAAGAATTTGATGAAAAAGTTGGCATAGACTCTACTTGGGATAGACCAAGCAAAAAAAGCAAAAATGCATTTTACATCATCATTGTATCAGGTATTGTTTTACTTGGAGCAATATTTTTAATCCTTGATGGTTTTATAAAATTAGATGCACAAGTTATTAATAAAAATATTATTTTAACTATCTTAGCTTGTGCTGGAATTTATTTTTTATATCTTTTCGCTTTTACTTCTTTAAAAATAGAAGAAAAAAGAAATTTAATTATTTTTATTATTTTATTTTTAGCGGCTGCGTTATTTTGGTCAGTATATGAGCAACAATACACTTCTTTTAATTTTTTTGCAGAAAAATTAACGGATAAAACCATATTAAATTATGAAATTCCTACAATATGGTTTCAATCTCTTGGAGGTTTATTTGTTATACTTTTTGCACCTTTTAGTGCTTTTATATGGACTATATGCGCCAAAAATAATAAAGAAATTTCATCTATTATTAAATTTGCATTAGGACTTTTGGGTGCGGCTTTGGCATTTTTAATAATGGCTTTAGCTTCAAATCATGCGATTAGTTTAAATGGTGATGCTAATACATTAAGAGAAAATTTAGAAAATTCATCACAAATTATTTTAGTTTCACCTTGGTGGCTTGTCAGTAGCTTTTTGCTTATGGTTTTAGGAGAGCTTTGCCTTTCTCCTGTGGGACTTTCTATAATGACAAAAATTGCACCTAATTTAATTAAATCTCAAGTCATGGGACTTTGGTTTGTAGCAAGTGCATTAGGCAATGCTTTAGCTGGATTCATAGGTGGTAAAGCAAGTGAAGAAAATATAGCTTATTTGCCAAATTTATTTTACCAATGTATGTGGATATTACTTGGTGCTGTTATAATTTTACTTATACTCAAAAAACCTATCAATAAAATACTAAAAAATTAATATTAAGGAGAAAATATGAGTATTTACAAACAAAGAGTATTAGAACTTAGAAGATTAATGAAAGAAAATAATATTGACGCCTATCTCATCTTAAGCGCGGATCCGCATTTGAGCGAATATTTACCAGAATATTACAAAAACAGAGTCTTTATCAGTGGCTTTAAGGGTTCTGTTGGAACAGTTCTTATCACACAAGAAGAGGGCTTTTTGTGGGTAGATGGAAGATATTGGCTTCAAGCACAAAAGGAATTAGAAGGTAGTGGCATACTTTTACAAAAGCAAGATGCTAAAAATACTTTTACCAAATGGTTGGAAAAAAATTTAAGCGAAGATCAAATTTTAGGCATCGATTTTGCACTTTTACCTTTATCTTTGCAAAAAGATTTAAAGATTAATTGCAAGGCAAATTTAAAACATATAGATTTGATAAGTCCACTTTGGAAAGATCGTCCCACTTTACCACAAGAAAAAATTTATGAACACGAATTAGAATACTGCTCTTACTCAAGAAAAGAAAAATTAGCATTAGTGCGTCAAAAAATGAAAAATTTAAATGCTACTTCTCATTTAATCTCCAGCCTTGATGATATAGCTTGGCTTACAAATTTAAGAGGGAATGATGTAAATTATAATCCTGTATTTTTAAGTCATTTGCTAATCTTGGAAGACAAAGCTTTGCTTTTTGTTGATCAGAAAAAAGTAAATTCAGAACTTGAAAAAAAATTAAATTTAGATGGGCTTTGGCTTAAAAATTATGATGAAATCATCATGGAGCTTGAAAAACTTGCAAATACAAATTTGCTTATTGAACCTTCAAAAATGACCGCTTTACTCATAAATTCTTTAGATAAAAGCGTAAAAATCATTCAAGAAATTAATCCAAGCACTCACTTAAAAGCAGTTAAAAATACAAAAGAAATAGCGCATATACAAGATGCTATGATAGAAGATGGAGTGGCTTTATGTAAATTTTTTGCATGGCTTGAAGAAGCGATAGAAAATAAAGAATTAATAAGCGAATTAGACATAGATGCTAAAGCAAGCGAATTTAGAGCACAAAGCAAGCACTACATAAGTGATAGTTTTGCCACTATAGCAGGCTTTAACGAAAACGCAGCATATCCACATTATAAAGCCACAAAAGAGAGTTTTGCTTATCTTAAAAAAGATGGGCTTTTACTTATTGATTCTGGTGGACAATATAAAAACGGCACAACAGATATTACACGCGTTGTACCAATAGGAAAGGCTAATGCAGAACAAATTCATGACTATACCTTGGTTTTAAAAGCACATATTGCCATTTCCAGTGCAATTTTTCCAAAAGATATAGCTATGCCCTTACTTGATGCAATTACACGCGCACCTTTATGGAAAGAACAAATTGACTATATACACGGCACAGGACATGGCGTGGGATATTTTTTAAATGTCCATGAAGGTCCACAAGTTTTATCTTATCTATCCCCTGTGCTTGAAAAAACAAAAGTCAAAGAAGGTATGCTAACCTCCATAGAGCCAGGTATTTATAAAGTAGGTAAATGGGGTATAAGACTTGAAAATTTAGTTATTCATACCAAAGTAGAAAATCCTAAAAATAAAGATTTTGGAGAGTTTTTATACTTTAAACCTGTTACTCTTTGTCCTTTTGAAATATCTTGTATTGATACAAAAATGTTAGATGAAAAAGAAAAAAAATGGTTAAACGATTATCACAAAGAAGTATTTGAAAAACTTTCTCCTAAGCTAGGTGATTATCCAAAAGCTCTAGTTTGGCTTGAAAAAAGAACAAAAGCCATCTTTTAAGATACTTTTGTTAATATAGATAAATTTTCCTTGTATTAAACTTATAATTTGTTTAATACAAGGTTTTTAAACCAATTGCTAAAAAAGTTTTTTTTGAAAAACTTAATTTACAACTAGAAATTATTTAAAATATCCAAGTTCAATCATTTTTTGATAAATTTTAGCTACAGTTGCCCCTGAAGTAATATTTCTCCCACCATGCTCCAAAAGAACGGTAACTACATATTTTGGCTTAGAATAAGGAGCATAAGAAGTAAGCCACGCATGAGATCTAGTATAATACTCAAATTGTTTTTCATCAACCCTATTTTTATCTGTCTGTGAAAATCCCACAACCTGAGCAGTTCCTGTTTTTGCTGCAACTTTCACATCAAGATTATGCAAATAACGATAAGAGGTTCCTCCTTGCTCATTGGCAACAGCATACATTGCATCTCTTATATAAGGTAATTGACTCTTTTCAAATAAAGTAAAAATTTCTTTTTTATTTTCATCCATTTGATTTTCTATAGTTGTATTATTATTTTCTATGCTTTTTAAAAAATGAGGTATAACCTCTCCACCTTTTGCGATTTGAGCTGTATATCTAGCAATTTGCATAGGTGTTGCAAGAAAACTACCTTGACCTATAGCTGTATTTAAAGTATCACCTTGAAACCAAGATTGTCTATATCTTTGCATCTTCCATTCTTTACTTGGTAAAGTTCCTAAAAATTCACTAGGTAAATCTACCCCTGTTTTCGCTCCAAAGCCAATGCGAGATAAAGTTTCACTTATTTGATCGATTCCAACTTGCAAACTGCCATTATAAAAATAAACATCACAACTATATTTTATCGCATGTTTTAAATCCACAGGTCCATGGCCTGATCGATTCCAACATCTAAAAAACCTGCCTCCAAGCTCAATGCTTCCATTGCAAACATATTGAGTCGACGGGCTAATATTTTTAGAATTTAAAAAAGAAAGCCCTACTCCCATTTTTACAACAGAGCCTGGAGGATAATATCCATTTATAAGTTTATTTGTAAAAGGATGATCAAGACTATTTGAAAGCTCATCCCAATCCTTAAAAGAAATCCCTGTTACAAAAGGATTAAGATCATATTCAGGGAAACTCCCTGCAGCCAAAATAGATCCATCATTTACATTCATAATTATAGCAGCTCCAGCATTCCCTTCAAACAATGAAGTTAAATAAGACTGAAGCTCTATATCTATCGTAAGTTCTATATCATTAGACTTAGCAGGAGTGTAAGAAAGCTGTTCTACTTCTTGATTTAAGGCATTAACCTTATAAACCCTGGTTCCTTTTTCTCCTTGTAAAATATCATTATAATAGCGTTCTATACCGCTTTTTCCCGTATAGTTAGAAAGTTTTGCTATTTCATTTTCTTGAACATCTTGCAAATTTGCCTTACCTACATACCCAATAATATGCGAAGCCAATTTTCCAAAAGGATATTTTCTTTTTACAACAGGATCTATTTTTATTGTTTTATTAAGATTTAACTCTGAATAATGCGGAATAATCTCATCGTAGGGTATAAAATCTACAACTTTAATAAAATCTTGATTATAGTAAGAATCATTTCTCTTATAAATTTCTGCTAATTTACTAGCATTTAAATCGGGAAATAAATTTGTAAGTTCAGATAATTCTTTATCTAAAATTCCCTTATTTGACTTTTTAATACTTAAATAAGGTTTAATAGAGATACTAAAACCCAAATCATTAATAGCTAATAAAGTTCCATTTCTATCTGTAATTTGACCCCTAACGGGTGGTAAAAATTCAGTTTTTATGGCATTTTGTTTGGCAAGTTCTTCATAATATACATTTGATTTTATACTCAAATAATACACACGACTTAATAAAAATATAAAAAACAATAGTATAAATCCAACAACTAAACGCATTCTCATTTAAATTTTACCTTTAAAAAACACATAAGCTAAACAACATTCTATAAAAACTGAAACAATATACGCCCATCCTAAAATTTTAATTTTTTCATCTCCAATATAAGACAATATCATATCCAAAAACAAAATAATGCCGTAAGCACAAAGCACAAAAACAACAGGGATAAATTTACCAATTTTTAAATTTGTCTTAATCCAATCTGCACAAAGATAATAAAAAATAAAAAATGCCAACCAAGATGAAAAAATAAAAAAATTATAAGTTATATCAGTAAAAAATAAAAAAAATAAAGAAAAATACCATCTAAAATCAAGCTTTGAAAAAGTTCTTTCTCTCTCTTCTAGTAAGCAAAACATATAACAGAAAAAAATCCCATAAAGTAACGGAGCATATATAAAAGTCGAACCAAGAATCTGATAGATTAGAAAAAAAAATCCTAAAAAGACATAAGCTCCATTAAATTTTGCTTTATAAGCACTTAAATTTCTTCTCATTTATCAAGACCTAAAGTTTGATTGATAATAATATCTTCTAAAGAATCAAGGCCAAATTTATTCAAATTTGAAACTAAAATAGAGTCTTTAAATTCATTTTTTAACTTAGCTTTTTCACTTTGATTTAATTTATCGCATTTGGTAAAAACTTTTAAAATTTTTTGATCAGGTCGTAAAAATCTTTTCAAATAGTCATTTAAATTTACATCGATCTCTAAATGAGTATGTCTTGAATCGATTAAATGTATAAATAACTTTATCGAGGTTCTTAATTTTAAAAATTCATCTAAGTTTTGATTCCATATTTCTTTTAAATTTTTAGAAACCTTTGCATAACCAAACCCTGGCAAATCGATAAAATTGATATTAAATTTTTCTTCATTTCTTTTGCAAGTTACTTCGAAAAAATTTATAAGCTGAGTTTTTCCAGGAGTTGCCGAACTTTTGGCTAAATTTTTTTGTTTACACAAAGAATTGATTAAAGAACTTTTTCCGACATTGGAACGCCCTAAAAATGCTACTTCACTAAAATTTGAGCTCAAATTCTCATCAAATTTCACTAAAGAAGTGATAAATTTAGCACTAATTATCATTTGTCTTTAAGATCAAATACAAAACGAGCAGGTTTTTGATCCTTGCTCTCTACTCGATAAATATTAGCTTTTCTATCGACTATTATTTTATCACCAAAAAGTTTTTGATTGCTTCCAAGCTCATTTATATAAGCATGGCCATTAATCTCGTAAGTATCTTTAATAACATTATAAATAAATTTATCTCCACTACCTTTATAAGTTTTACCTTTTAAAACAATCTTAAACCTAGCGTTTTGCATTGCTTCATAACGAATAGGTTTGCGATTTTTATCCGTATAAATAATCAATTTTTCAGAATTTAAAATATCATCACCTCTAATTACTTCTACATTTCCACTAAGAATACTTTCACCCTTATTTTCATCTGAATAAAAATTTAAAGCTTTTACTTCAATTTGAGTTGCCCAAGTTACACTTACACAAACTAACAATAAAATTATTTGTCTTGCAACCACGCGTTTACTCCTTGGATATTTAAAATTTTGTTTTTTACATCATAGTTTAAAGTATTTCCGTTAATAATACTTCCATTAATTAGAGCTTTAAAATCAGTATTTGTATATAGAACTTTATTCTTAGGTTCGTATTCTACCTCTTGGGAAATAATTTTGACATTATTAGTACCTATATAAGTAACATTTCCTTCAAATAAAACCTTGCTCATATCTTTATTAAAAAATTCTAAACGATTTGCACTAAGATTAAAATCTAAATTTAAAGTAATAAAATCATTAAATTCATCTCTATCTGCATATCTCACCCAAGAATTTGCCTTATAATATGCCTTAATTGTACTAGTATTACTCTCATAAGCTTTCAAATTTTTAGCCTCAATATTTTTAAAATTTAAAGCATTAGTTTGCAAATTCAAAGAATATGGATCTTGCAAACTTAAAATCGTAAAAGTAATTGTAAAAAGAGCAATTAAAATTCCAAAAATTTTTATAGCCAAAGCTTATTCCATTCTTCTTCTAGATGATTTTTTTCTACTAAAATTTCTATCATCTGTGCTACAGCAGCCTTACCACCTTTTTTGCTAAGCACTATGTCTACATTTAAATCTTTATGACCATCTTTTGGCTTAAAACTAAGTCCTACACTTTCAAGCAAAGCCTTATCGTTAAAATAATCCCCAATAGCCGCACACTGAGAAAAATCTAAATTAAGTTTTTGTAAAATTTCTTTTGCACAAGCTAACTTATCCTTGATGCCTTGATATAAAATTTCTATTTTTAAATCTTTAGCTCTTTTTTCAACACAAGGACAATTTCTACCTGTAATAATAGCAATTTTTTTACCAAGCTTTAGCCAAGCCTCGATAGCCGCTCCATCTTTTACATCAAATTCTTTAATAAATTCTCCATTAGAAGTATAAATAATCTTCCCATCAGTTAAACAGCCATCTACATCCAAAAAAATCAATTCTGTCATAATTTCTACTCTCTTACAACAAATGCACCTGCAAATGTACCACTTGCAGCAAAATCCCTTGCTTCATCTTCACTTCTAAAGCCTGTTAAGAAAACGCGATTTAACCCATCCACTGAGCTTGTGCGTATAGTAGAGCTATAAGTTCTATAAGTTTTATATCTTGCTGCTATCGTTTGTGCTCCAGCTGGGTTTTTAAAGGCTCCAATTTGAACCATGAAATTTCCACCTTCATAAATTTGTCCATTATTTGCAATCTCTCCACTATTTCCATAGTTTACATTAGAATGTACAATATTATTACCCGAATTACTTGATCCAAACCCTATAACCTCAAGCCTTACTGGAGCTGTTCCTGAAGCAATCATATCAATTTGACTAGCAGCTCCTTTTGATAAATCTATAATACGATTATTCACAAAAGGACCTCTATCATTTATACGAACGGTAACTTGACGATTGTTATTTAGATTAGTTACTTTTAAGATAGTATTCATAGGTAAAGTTTTATGAGCCGCGGTTAAAGCATTTTGATTATAGGTTTCACCATTAGAGGTTTTCTTGCCGTGAAAGCCTGGCCCATACCAACTCGCAATACCATCAGCAGTTTCACCTACTGCTACAACAGTGGGATAATAAGTTTTACCATTGATAGTATAAGGCTTCATCGTTCCTTTAGTCCCTGAAGAACTAGGACTGCTTTTAAAATCATTTGAAGGATAATACACTTGAGCATTATCCAAGCTAGAAAAAAAACTAGTGCCTAAACAACCACTAAAAAATAAAGCCCCTAGACTAACGGCTGACAACTTTAGTGTAATTGTTTTTATTTGCATTTTTATTCTCCTTGATTGGTATAATTAATTTTTGATTAATACTAAGATGATTTTTTGCTATTTTATTAAATTCTCGAATTTCATCAACACTTATATTATAATTTCTTGCTATTTTATATAAAGAGTCACCAGACTTAACGGTATAAGTTCTTGTCATAGGTATAGTTGTATCAACCTTCGCAAGTTTTTCTGCTTTAAAATTTTTATCAAAAAATGCCACTTTATTAAGTGGTATATACATATAATACCCTTTACCAGGAGGCGTAAAATTATGTTTAAATTGTGGATTATATTTCTTAAAAGTTGCAAGATCCATATTTAAATTTTTAGCTATTTCTTTTAAAGATGCAGAAGAAGGCACATCAACTTTTGCGAATTCGTTGCTTAAAGCATAATTCATTAAAGACGCATCTTTATCTAGTAAAAAATCCCTATCATTGGCTAAAAAAGCAAGCGTTAAAATTTTTCTTATAAAATTTCTAGTTTCTAAAGAAAGATATTTCTTATCAGGGTTCAATAAAACACTTAAATCATCACTTCCTGCTTGCTTGATAGCTTGTCTTAGTTTACCATTTCCACAATTATAAGCTAAAAGCGCTAAATACCATTTGCCAAATTCTTCTTTTAACTCTTTTAAATAATTTGTAGCGGCATAAGTTGACTTGACCGGATCACGCCTTTCATCAACATAAGCATCGATTCTTAAACCCAAATTTCTAGCTGTTGGTTGCATAAATTGCCAAACCCCTACAGCCTTGGCATTAGAAACACTATGAGTTTTCAAGCCTGATTCAACCATAGCTAGATACAAAATCTCATCAGGAACTTCCTGCTGGGCTAAAATTTTTCTTATCATAGGAGTAACTTTTGAAAAATTTTGCATACTATCTATTAAAGTTTGAGCGTGTTTTGATTTTATATCTTGTTGAGTTTGCACAAAAATCAAATCACTAATAAAACTTGGATTAATATCCAAATTTCTTAAAACATTCATTTGTCTTTCATAAAATTCAGGAGTATTAATTTGTGCAAAAAGAAAATTAAAACATATTAAAAAACACAATAAAATTTTTTTCATCAATAACCTTTAAAAAATAATTTTTCAGAATTGTTAAAACAAATTTCTAAAAGCTCTTTTCTTGATAATTTCAATACTTCACACATTTTGTTTGCTACAAATTGAGTTAACAAAGGTTCATTTCTTTTACCGCGATAAGGCTCTGGAGTAAGATATGGAGCATCAGTTTCAAGTAGCAGTCTATCTTTTGGAATTTTAGGTAAAATTTCAACTAATTTCTTAGCATTTTTAAAAGTTAAAACTCCTCCAATACCAAAATAAAATCCATCTTCAAAAAGAGTTAGCAAATGTTCGCTTGCATTAAAGCAGTGTAAAACTCCTCCTACAAGATCCTTAGAATACCCATGTAAAATCTCATAAGTATCATGATTTGCTTCTCTTGAGTGAATGATAACAGGTTTTTTAAATTCAATAGCAAGTTCAAGCTGTGCGATAAAAATCTTTTTTTGATTTTCTTTTTCTTTTTGAATTTCTTCAGCAAGATCACTTTTAAAACGGAAATAATCAAGCCCACATTCACCTACAGCTACACACTTTTCATCGCATAAATACTGCCTTAAAATTTTCTCATCATAATTATCAATTTCATAAGGATGCACCCCTGCTGCAAAAAAAATATTTTTATATTTATGAGCAATTGTAGCTGCATAAGGCAAGTCTTTTATATCAGCACCAGGTATGATGATTTTCTCTATACCATTTTTAAAAGCACGATTTAAAGTTTCATCTAAATCATCTTTAAATGCTTCACTGTCTAGATGGCAATGCGTATCAACAATCCTTAAACCATCTTGAAAATCAAGATTTAAGAACATACTTCAACTCTATCCTTGCCGTTATCTTTTGCTTGAGACAATATTTTACTTGCTTTATCAACCAAAGAATCAATCTTATCTCCACTTTTTCCAAAAACCACGCCTATAGAAGCTGTAAAAAAGACTTCATCTAAATTAACTAAAACACCAGCTTTTTTTATATTTACTCGTATACGAGAAAAAATTTTAATCGCTCTTTCTTGGGATATATTTTTAAGTAAAATACAAATTTTTTCTGCACTATATCTACCTACAAGATCTCTTCCTTTAGTTTCATTAACTATTTCATTGGCGCAGATTTTAATTGCTTCATCACCAACTTCACGGCCGTATTCATCGTTAATCATTTGAAGATTATCTATATCTAAGAAAGCAAAAGCAAATTCCTCGTCTTTTGTTGCTATTTCGTTAAAATAATCATCTATTCCATCGATTAAAGCATTATAATTTTTAACCCCAGATACAGGATCTAAAACATTATAAGTGCTTAAAAATTTTTTATCATCCATGTAAGATAAACAACGATCTAAGCGACAATTAAAACTTTCTTTGCTTAAAGGCTTAAACAAATACTCATTAACTCCATTTTTAAAAGAATTCGCTTCAAATGAATCATTATGATCCCCCAAAAGAATCACACCTAATTCATCATCACTAAAACGTTCTCTTACTTGAGTTAAAAGCTCAAAACCGCTAATTACTGGCATATTGACATCTGCTATAATAAGCTTAACATCATTATTATCATTTAAATAACTCATTGCTTCTTCACCATGAGCTGCAGCTAAAACATTAAATTGTCTTTGAGTAAGTATTTTTTTAATTTCATTACGTTCAGGTAGCTTGCTCATAGCTAAAATCACTTTAGTTTTTGCATATTGATTAAGTTTTATAATAGAACTAATAATCTCATCAATGCAAGTTTCACTTTCTTTAAAAATATAATCTAATATATCTTTATCCATAAATTTTTCTTTAGTAGCCTTATCACCACTAGCCGTAAGAACAATAGCAGGAATTTTCTTTTCTATAACATAATCCACAACTTCACCATTTGGGGCATCTGGCAAACATAAATCCACAAAAGCTAAAAAATAATTATTGTTCATTAACTCCTTGGCTTCAGCAAAATCAAAAGCAATATCTACCTCATAATCTAAAGTCATTTGAATTTTTTTAGCTAAAAGTTTGCCAAGCATTTTATTATCATCAATAATTAAAATTTTCTTATTCATAGTGTGTAAAATACCTTTATATCTAAAATTTTTAATATATTTATTTCAAAAGAAAGGAAATTTTATAGTTATATATTTTAACATAGTAAAATAAAAAATCCGCTTAATTCTTAAACAAGGTCTTAGCAAATTCGATTGCTTCATCACTAACAAGCTCTCCACTTACCATCCTAGCAAGCTCTTTAATTCTTTCTTTTTGATCAAGCTTTTTTACCTTACTTTCTTCGCCATTTTTTTCAACTAAAAAATGATTATGCGCCTTAGAAGAAAGTTGAGGCAAATGAGAAATAGCAAAAATTTGATAAAACTTAGAAAGCTCCTCTAAAACCTTAGCTATACTCATAGCCTCTTTTCCACTTAAATTTGCATCGATTTCATCTAAAAATAATATCCCTTTACCTGCATTTAAAATTTTACATTCTGTGGCTATAAAAGCAAGTCTTAAGCGATTTAATTCACCTGAACTTAAATTTTTTAAATGAGCTAAATTAATATCTAGCATTATCTCATCTTTGCCTAAAATTGAAATTTTTTCACTTTCTTTAAGCGTCAAACTTGCATCTTTCATATAAAGTTCTTTAAGATAATTATTTAAACATTTTTCTAATTTTTTAAGGTTTTTCTTTCTTGTTTGAGTTAAAATTTGTGCTTTTTCTTCTAATTTTTGTTTTGATTCTTGAAATTTTTTTTCAAGTTCTTTTTTTTCAAAACTTAAATTTTCATAATGTTCTAGTTCATGTTTTTTTTGTTTTAAAACTTCTAAAGCATTTTCTATGCTTTCATAACGCTTGATGAGATAGGATAAATTTTCAATACGATCTAAAAGTGTCTCCACATCAAAATCCAAATCTTCCATTTTTTGATTTTCACAAATCACACGCAATTCATTTAAACATTCACTAAAAAAACTCGCATCAACTTCGCTTAAATTTAAAGCTTCAATAACAACTTTTTCAAGCTCAAAAATACGCTCTGCCTTACTCCAAGCTTCTTCTAATTTATCTTTTTTAGAAAGCTTCTTTTTAAGTATTAAAAGCTCTTCATACTCGCCTATTTTAGGATTAATGCTTGAAATTTTTTCAATTTGTACTCTAGCTAATTCTTTTAATTCTTCTACTTTTTTTTCTTCTTCTAAAATTGCATTAAGCTCATTAGAAATTTGACTATAAGCATTAAAATCTTTTTTAAAATCTTCTAAAAAGGAAACAAAATTTGTATTTTCTTGCATTTCCAAGGCATCTAAGAGATTTAAAAATTTTTCATTTCCAAATTCGTTATTTTCCTTTGCGCTTAAATACTTAATAAAAGTTTTACTTAAATTTTGCAAACTTTTTTTCGCTATGCTTTGATTGTTAATAAAATATTTTGTGTTTTTTTCTTTTAAAAGCTTAAAAACATTCTCCTCTTCGCTTTCTATGCCAAAACTTTCTAAATCTAATTTATCATCTAGTTCTATTTCGACAATTTTAGCCTCACTTTCACTCAAAGAAAATGCGGATAAAATTCCTTTAAACAAGACCGATTTTCCAGCTCCACTTAACCCTGTAAAAACGGTAAGTCCTTTAGAAATTTCAAGCTCAGCCTTTTTAAAACCAAGATTTTCTTTCATAAAAATTCTATTTATCATCAATTTCCCCAGTGTAATTTTTCTTTTAAAATTTGAAAATAATCTCTATTTTTTGGGTGAATTAAAGCCACATTTTTATCACTTAAACCCACTTTTATACTTTTAAAATTATTCATTTTATAATTTTCTTGCCCATCAATACAAAGTATGCAATCCTTTGCCATAATCTCTATTTCAAAACCTTTTGGTAAGACAATAGGGCGTTGTGTTAAAGAATGAGAACAAACAGGAGTTAAGATAAAAGCTTGAGCTAAAGTATAAACTATGGGCCCATTTGCACTTAAATTATAAGCTGTTGAACCCGCAGGAGTTGCAATAATAAGCCCATCTCCAAAATATTCATTAAATTTCTTTTCTTTTCTAAAAACTTCTATATGAGCCATAGAAGCTTGATTATTTTTACTAATAACCACATCATTAAAAGCCAATTTTTCTAAAATTTTTCCTTGCCTATCTTCTAAAAAAACACTTAACAAATAAGGCTTTTCTATTCTAAATTCTCCTTGAAAAAAAGCTTGAAAAAAATTTTCAGCTTCATCAACTTTAAAATCTGTTAAAAAACCTAAATGTCCAGCATGAATTCCTAAAACTGCTTTATCGTATTCACAAGCTTTACGGCATAAAGAAATCAAAGTCCCATCTCCACCTAAAGAAATAACAAAATCAGATATTTTAAACAAATCATCCAATCCATACTTTGGCAAATCTAAAATTTCAGAACTTTCTTTAAATAATACAAGTTCAACTTTATATATAGATAAAATCGATTGAAGTTTTAAAATTTCCTTATCTAAACTCACATTGGGTCGTGTAACAAGTCCAATTTTTTTAATATTTTTATGATCTATTTTATTTTGCATAAAAAATTATATCAAATCTTAGCAAAGCAAAAGAATAAAAATACTATAATTTTGCTCATTATCTTAAAAAATCTTTTTCAAGGAATAAATTTGCGAAGTCATTATAATACAGACTTGGGAATTTCCCATGTTGGTCAAAGCGTTAAACTTTGCGGTTGGGTAAATAGCTACCGCGATCATGGTGGAGTTATTTTTATAGATTTAAGAGATAGAAGTGGTATTATCCAACTTGTTTGCGATCCAAATGATAGTAAAGAAGCTCATGAAATCGCTTCCAATGCAAGAAATGAATTTGTACTTATTACAGAAGGTACTATTCGTCCACGTGGTGAAGGACTTGTAAATCCTAAATTAAAAACAGGAGAAATCGAAGTAGTTGTTTCTAAACTTACCATAGAAAATGAAAGTGCCGTGCCTCCTTTTGCTATCGCTGATGAAAGTGTAAATGAAGAATTACGTTTAAAATATCGCTTTTTAGATTTAAGAAATCCTAAACTTTATGAAAATTTTGCCCTGCGTTCTAAAGCTTGTATAGCAGCTAGAAATTCTTTGGCAAATATGGGATTTTTAGAAGTTGAAACCCCTATTCTTACCAAAGCTACCCCTGAAGGCGCAAGAGATTATCTCGTACCTTCTCGTGTGCATCAGGGTGAATTTTACGCTCTTCCACAAAGCCCTCAGCTTTTCAAACAACTTTTAATGTGTAGCGGTTTTGATCGTTATTTTCAAATCGCAAAATGTTTTAGAGATGAAGATTTAAGAGCTGATCGCCAACCTGAATTCACACAAATTGATGTTGAAATGAGTTTTTGCGAACAAAAAGATGTGATCAATGTAGCCGAAACTTTTTTAAAAGATATTTTCAAAGCTTGCGGCAAAGAAATTCAAACCCCTTTTAGACAAATGCAATACAAAGACGCTATGGAGAATTATGGCTCTGATAAGCCGGATTTAAGATTCGATCTTAAATTTATTGATGTGATTGATATTTTTGCTAAGTCAAATAATGAAATTTTTGCAAATATCGCCAAAGATACAAAGAAAAATCGCATCAAAGCCATACGCGTTCCAAAAGGCGATACTATTTTTTCAAAAAGACAAATGCAAAGATTTGAAGAATTTGTGCGTAAATTTGGCGCTCAGGGCTTAGCTTTCATACAAGTTAAAGAAGATGGGCTTAAAGGTCCACTTTGCAAATTCTTTAGCGAAGAAGATTTAAATGAACTCAGCAAACGCTGTGAGCTTGAAGTAGGAGATGTGGTATTTTTCGGTGCAGGAGCTAAAAAAACCGTGCTTGATTATATGGGAAGATTTAGAATTTTCTTAGCCAACGAGTTAAATCTTATAGATCCAAATGCCTTAGAATTCTTATGGGTTGTTGATTTTCCTATGTTTGAGCAAAATGATGACGGAAGTTATTCTGCGATGCACCATCCTTTTACTATGCCAAAAAATATCAATGAAGCTGATTTAGAAGAAATTTCATCTATCGCTTATGATGTAGTACTAAACGGCGTTGAGCTAGGTGGAGGTAGTATAAGAATCCATAAAAACGATATTCAGCAAAAAGTATTTAAACTTTTAAATATAGATGAAGAACAACAAAAAGAAAAATTTGGTTTCTTGCTTGATGCTTTAAGTTTTGGTGCTCCACCACATGGAGGTATTGCTATAGGACTTGATAGACTCATCATGCTAGTTACAGGAGCAAACAGCATAAGAGAGGTTATAGCCTTTCCAAAAACCCAAAGAGCGCAATGCTTAATGACAGATGCACCATCACCTGCTAACAATGAAGCAATGAGAGAATTAGGAATCAAATTAAGGGAGAATATAAAATGAAAGAATTGTTTTTAATCATAGGTGCACCAGGTAGTGGAAAAACTACCGATGCTAGTTTAATCGCACAAGCAGATGCGACAAATATCACACACTATTCAACAGGCGATCTTTTAAGAGCTGAAGTAGCAAGCGGGAGTGAACTTGGAAAAACTATAGATAGTTTTATATCCAAAGGCAATCTTGTTCCTTTAGATGTTGTTGTAAATACTATAGTTTGCGCACTAAAAGCTGCTCCAACTAAAACTATCATCATCGATGGCTATCCAAGAAGCGTAGAACAAATGATGGAATTTGACAAGGTTTTAAGTGAGCAAAATGAAATTTGTCTTAAAGGTGTCATAGAAGTAAGAGTAAGCGAAGAAGTTGCCAAAGAAAGAGTTTTAGGCAGAAATCGTGGTGCAGATGATAATGAAGAAGTATTTTACAATAGAATGAAAGTTTATACAGAACCTTTAAATGAAATTTTAGATTTTTATCAAAAGAAAAAACTTCATTTTATTATTGATGGAGAGCGCACTATCGAACCTATCGTTGCAGACATGAAAGAACTGATTAAAAAAATTCAAAGTATATAAGGAGAAAAAATGGATTTAAGCAAAATCAAAATCGGAGATATTCCAAATAAAATCAATGCCGTAATCGAAATTCCATACGGCTCAAACATAAAATACGAAATCGATAAAGATAGCGGCGCTATCATGGTAGATCGCATTATAGCTAGTGCGATGTTTTACCCAGCAAACTATGGCTTTATTGCCAATACTTTGGCTGATGATGGTGATCCTGTGGATATTTTAGTGCTTAATGAATATCCTATCCAAGCTGGAGCCGTGATTCCTTGCCGCTTAATCGGTGTTTTAATCATGGAAGATGAAAAAGGAATGGACGAAAAACTTCTTGCAGTTCCAAATTCAAAAATAGATGCAAGATATGACAATATAAAAACTTACACAGATTTACCACAAGCAACTTTAAATAAAATCAAAAATTTCTTTGAAACTTATAAAATTTTAGAGCCAAACAAATGGGTTAAAGTGCAAGATTTCAAAGATGAAAAAGCTGCAATTGAAATTTTAGAAAAAGCAATCAAAAACTACAAATAATCTTAGCCCTTCAAAGGGCTAAAATCAAGGAAAACTCACAATGAAAAATATCGTTTTAGGTGGTGGTTGTTTTTGGTGTGTTGAAGCTGTATTTGAACGCCTAAAAGGTGTAATCGATACTGAAGTTGGATATAAGCGGAGGAAATCCAAATCCTAGCTATGAAAGCGTGTGCAATGGTGATGGTAACATAGAAGTTGTCAAAATAAATTATGATGAAAAACAAATCTCTCTTCTTGAAATCTTAACACTCTTTTTTAAAATTCATGATCCAACAAGTATAGATAAACAAGGTGGAGATATTGGTATACAATATCGCTCAATAATCTTTTACGAAAATGAAGAAGATAAAATTTTAGCTCAAAATTTCATCGAAGAACAGCAAAAAATATTTAGCAAAAAAATAGTTACTAAAATTTCAAGATTGCAAACTTACTACAAAGCTGAAAACTATCATCAACATTATTTTACAAATAATCCCAATCAAGGATATTGTCAAGCTGTAATAGCTCCAAAACTGCAAAAAATACAATCAGACTAATTGCATCTTTTTAAGGTTAAAAAAATTTCAACTTTATTCACAGCCTTTTCACGCTGTGATTTTCTTTTCAAAGTGCTTAAAAATAGAACTTTAAGCTTTAAAATAAAGAAAAAATTATTTATTGTTTTTTAAGTTTTTTTATGAATTTGTATTTCAATGTGAATAATTTTATTAATTAACATAATCTCCTAAGCTTAGCTATGAAAAATCCATCATAGTCTAAGCTTGGTAAAATCCGTCTACATTTTGAAATTTCAGCAAATTCTTCACTTTGCCCTGCTTTAGCCTCAACATTTTCCAAATCAATATCTAAAAGCTCTAATTTAAATTCGCTTTTTAAAGCATTCTCTACCACTTCTTCATTTTCTTCTTTGGTAAAGGTGCAAGTACTATATACAAGCTCTCCACCTATTTTTAATGCCTTTAAAGCAGAATGTAGAAGTTTTTTTTGAGTTTTTGCAATATTTTTGATTTCTTTATAACTTTTTTCCAAATCAAAACCTATTTTAGCAAAAGTTGAACAAGGCGCATCGAGTAAGATTTTATCAAATTTTAAAGGACATAAATTGCCTATATTTTTACCATCTTTCATAAAAACTTTAGCATTCACGCCGTAATTTTTAAGATTTTTTTGCAAAATAAAAAATCTATCCCTACTCATCTCATTGCAAGCTAAATAACCTGTATTTTGCATAAAATTTGCAAGATTGATACTTTTGCCACCCGGAGCTGCACACATATCAAGAACACTTTGCCCTGCTTTGACCTCTAAATTTAAAGCACACAAATAAGAAGAATAATTTTGTATATAAAAGTACGCCTCATTAAAAGCTTTCATAGAACTTAAGATGGCTTTATCTTTGGCGTCAAACAAATAACAATAAGCATTAATCTTTTTAAATTTTAAATTTTGTTTTAAAAATTCTTTTTCTAATTCTTCAGTGCTAATTTTTAAAGTATTTGCAAATACGCAAACATTTTTTTCTTGAGTAAAAGAAGATAAAATATTTTGCATTTCATCTTTGGTATAAAGTTTTTCTATTCTAGAGAGCAAAATAATCCTTTATCATGATAAAAGCAGCCAAAGAGTCTAATTTACCATCTTTTTTGCGTGTATTTGCTACGCCGTATTCTAAAGCTTCTTTACTTGTTCCGCTTTCATCTACAAAGCAAATTTCTTTATCAAATTCAAGCAAAGAAACAAAATGCTTAATGCGTCTTGTCATTTCTTCTTCACTTGACCCACCCTTAGGAATGCCTACAATGAGTAAAGAAATTTCATGTATTTTAAGTAAATTTTTGATTTCATTAGCGGCTTGATTGCGATTTTTTCTTAAAACTGCATCTAAAGGCAAAGCGATCTTTTTATCTACGCAAAGCGCTGCACCTATGCGTTTTAAACCTACATCTAAAGCCAAAGCTCTCATACTAAAACCCTTATAAAAAGCCCTTCTATGGAAATTTTTCCCTCAAGTTCGTATTCATAAACTTTTTGTCCATAAATTTTTAAAGCCTCATCAACACTCACACCTTTTTTACAAAACTCTAAAAACTCATCTTGATTTGTATCTATACTTGCAAACTCACTTACAAATTCTTTAAAATCACAGATTAACTTTGCTTTATTTTCCTTTAAAAGCAAATTAGTCCCTGTACTTTCTCCTAGTCTTTGCGGTAAAACATATAAAGGCTTATTAAGTTCTAAAGCAAGCCTTGCACTTTGCATAGAACCACTTTTTATATCTGCTTGTGCAACCACAACAGCCTTACTTAAAGCAATAACCAAACGATTTCTTAGTAAAAAGTCATAATTTTTTGGCAAATAATCATCTTCGTATTCGCTTAAAGCTAAAGCATTTTCATAAATTTGTTTAATGATTTTTTCATTAGTTCTTGGATAAATTTGATCTAAACCATTAGCAAAAATACCTATAGTATTTGGCATAGCTGCCATACTTGCAGTGATATCCACACCCAAAGCACCGCCACTTACCACACAAAGATGGGCATTTTTAAGCATACTCGCTAAGGAAAAAACACAATTTTTCGTATAAACACTCATACGCCTTGAACCTATAATAGCGATTTTATCTTGTCTTAATAAAGATAAATTTCCTTTATAGTGTAATTTTTTAGGAGGCTTTTTTAAATCTTTAAAAAGTTCTAAAAATTCATCAGGCAAAATTTCACTTGCCATAAATTTCACTCAAATACACAAGATCAACGCCTTTTAACAAATCCTTGCTTTGCTCTAAGGCTTTAAAAGTATTTTTCCTAGGATGTCCTATGGCTATAACAAAACCTTTTTTTTGTGCAAGTTTTACTGCACTTTGAAGTTGTTTTTTAACATAATTAACATCATCTTCATTATCCAAAAACACATCTCTTTGTATATAAGGCATACTGAGTTCTTTAGCGATTTTATTTGCCTTAGAATTTCCTATAGTTTTAGAATCTACAAAAAATATATTTTGATTTTTTAAAGCCTCATAAAGCTTTCTCATAGCTTCTTCATTGCTTGTAAATAAACTTCCTGTGTGATTATTGATGTATCTTAAATCCTTAAAATCTTTTTTAATTTGCTTGATTTTTTTAAAAATTCTTTCCTTACTATCATTTGGGTTTAAAGTATCAATTTCTGGTTTATTATAATTAATCGCTGCTAAAGGCAAATGCACCATATAAAAATCAAATTTTAAAGCAAGTTTTGGCGTTTCGCTATGGTTTTTATCTGGCGGGAAAAAAGAAGGATTTAACTTTAAATTTAAAGCTTTTAAACCTCTAACCTGACTTGCATTTGCCATATCATCGATAATAATAGCAAGTTTTGGTTTTCTAGAAATTTTATTTAAATGAATATCTTCATCAAAAGTTAAATTTTGATCTTGAGTTAAATTTGTATCTTTTGGAATAAAATTTTGCTCTAAACTCTGATTTTGTTCTAAACTTAAATTTTGCTCCACACTGCTTAAATTTTGCTCATTTAAACTTGTATTTAAATCATCAATTTCTTGAATTTTTTGCTCTAAAATACTTACAGATTTATTATTATCAAACTCATTCTCTTGAAAAACACCAATTTCATAATGATCTTTGCTTGATGAAATTAAATCTTCTTGTTTATCAATAAAATAATCCGGCTTAGCAGAAGAAACATCTTGGGAATTTTGATATTTTACTAAAATTCCCAAAGCTAAAGCTATACAAAGTAAAAAAAGTATAGCTATGATTAAATAACGCTGAATTTGAACTAATTTTTTCTTTGACAATGTTTAGTTCTTATCTTTATCTACTAATTTTTTAGCACTGATCCAAGGCATCATAGCACGCAAATTGTGCCCTGTTTTTTCTATCAAAGAATCATTCATATTTTTGCGTTCCGCATGCATTCTAGCAAAACCTGCACGGCGTTCTAAGATAAAATCTTTTGCAAAAACACCATTTTGTATATCTTTTAAAACACCTTTCATCGCTTTTTTAGTCTCTTCAGTAATAATCTTTGGCCCTGTGATGTAATCGCCATATTCTGCAGTATTTGAGATAGAATAACGCATATCTGCAATACCACCTTGATAAATCAAATCCACAATGAGTTTCATTTCATGCAAACACTCAAAATAAGCCATTTCAGGTTCATAACCTGCTTCAACTAAAGTCTCAAAACCTGCTTGAATCAAAGCACTAAGTCCACCACAAAGCACGGCTTGTTCACCAAAAAGATCTGTTTCTGTTTCAGCTTTAAAGGTTGTTTCTATAATACCTGTGCGTCCGCCCCCAATCGCACTTGCATAACTTAAGGCTAAATTTTTAGCATTTTTACTTTCATCTTGATGGATGGCTATCAAGCAAGGGGTTCCACCTCCTAAAGTAAATTCATTTCTTACTGTATGTCCTGGTGCTTTAGGTGCTATCATGATAACATCTATACCTTTTGGAGCAACAATTTGACCATAGTGGATATTAAAACCGTGCGCAAAAGCTATAGCCTTGCCTTCACTTAAATTTGGTTTTATTTCGACATTAAAAATATCTGCTTGAATTTCATCAGGAGCTAAAATCATAACCACATCTGCTGCCTTAGAAGCTTCACTTACACTCATTACTTCAAAACCAGCATTTTTTGCTTTAACAGCACTTACACTACCTTCACGAAGTCCGATAATTACATTTACGCCATTATCTCTTAAATTCATCGCATGAGCGTGTCCTTGAGAGCCAAAGCCTATAATTGCTACTTTTTTTGATTTGATTAAATTTAAATCACAATCTTTATCATAATATACTGTAATAGCCATATTCACTCCTTAAAAATTCAAAAATTAAAGGTATTATTATAGCAATTAAAGTATAAATTTCATATTTTTTTTATAAACTTTATGTAAGAATTTTACAAAAAATCATAAAGTATCAAAAGTGAAAGAATTTTTAAACAGTCTTAGTTATGGTATTAGCTCTCACGAAGCAAGCAATGAATTTAAACAAATTTTAAGAGAGCTTTTAGCCAATCACATCATCAAAGAACACAAAAACAAATACTATCTTAACAATGGTTTTGCCTTTGGGGTGCTTGATATTTCAAGCAAAGGTACAGGTTTTTTACAATGCTTTGATGAAAGTTTCAAAAAAGATCTTTTGATAGAAAACAAAAACCTAAAAGGTGCAAACTATAAAGATATAGTTGCAGTAAAACTTCTACCTTTAAAGAAAAAACGCCCCAGTGCAAAGGTGATTTTAGTTCTAAAAAGAGCCAATGAAACCTCTTTAGTGATCACCAAAAGGTATGGCCAAGCCGTGCTTGGAATGAATATCAAAACAGGATTAAGCACTGCCTTAAAAGCTTCTCAAAAATCCTTAAAAGCACTACCTTTAGGGACAATTTTAAAAATAGAAAATGAAAATAACAATATCATAGAAGTTTTAGGGCATATTGATGATGAAAGTATAGATGAAAAAATCTCCTTAGCTCTTTTTAATAAAAATAACGAATTTAGCGACGCTTGTATCAAAGAAGCTCTAGCAAACGGTGATAGCGTTGATGCGAGTATGTATGAAAATCGCATGGATTTAAGAGCCTTGCCTTTTTGCACTATAGATCCTATACATGCAAAAGATTTTGATGATGCGATTTATTTTAACACTCAAAAACGAGAAATTTATGTAGCTATTGCTGATGTTAGCGAATATGTTTATGCTTATAGTGCTATAGATAAAGAAGCAAGAAATCGTGGATTTTCTATTTATTTTCCGCACATTGCTATACCTATGTTACCTCGTCCTTTAAGTGAAAATATCTGTTCTTTAAAACCTCATTTAGATCGCTTAGCGTATTGTTTTAAAATCACGCTCAATCATGAAAATAAAGTCATCAAAGAAGAACTTTTTGAAGGTATTATCAACTCAAAACGCCGTTTTAATTACGATGAAGTTGATGAAATTTTGGTACAAAAACCTGATTTAAAAGAACTTTCATGGCTTTATGAGCTTTTTGAAATCACAAAAAATTTACGCAAAATGCGTCTTAAAAATGCCTTTGAATTTCGCACCGAAGAATTAAGAATGAATTTAGATGAAAATTTAAGTCTAAAAAGCACAGTTTTTGAAAAAGACACGCCTTCGCATAATTTGATCGAAGATTGTATGCTTTTAGCCAATAAAGCCGCAGCAAAACTCATAGATATAGGTATTTTTAGAAATCACTTAAGTGCTGATGCAAGAAAAATCGATAAACTTTTAAATGAATTACGCGAACTTGGAATCGATGTAAATTTTAAGCCCAATCTTCCTGAACTCATACGCGACATACAAGCTTTAGCCGATGAATTAAATTTAAGAGCAGAAGTAGATAAACTCATCATCAAAGCACAAAAAAAAGCGGAATACTCTAGCGTAAATGCGGGACATTTTGGCTTAGGTTTTGATAAATACTCACATTTTACAAGCCCTATAAGAAGGTATTCTGATCTTATTTTACACAGACTTTTAAAAGCCAAACAAAAAAACGATGAAAAACTTTTTAATTATCTGCTTTTAAACATAGAAAGCACTTGCGAGAGTCTTAGTACGCTTGAAAGAGAGGCGGATAAGGTTGCTTTTGATTTTATGGATAGAAAATTTGCTAGATGGGCAGCTAAAAATATAGGCAAAAAATTTAAAGCTTTAGTTGTGCAAAATGATGGAGCTTGCATAGCCAAACTAGATGATGAAATCAAAGGAGCGGATATAATCCTTTATGATACGCGTGTAAATTTACTAGAAAGTGTTGAAGTGCAAATCATGGAAGCGGATATAGTTATGGCAAAAATTTATGCTAAAATCACCCAAAGACTTATAAAGGAAGAAAATGTATAGAAAAGAGCTTCAAACCCTGCTTTCTAAAGATTCAATACCTAATTTTTTCTTTCTTTATGGAGCAGATAATTTTCAAAGCGAACTTTATGCTGAATTTATAAAAGAAAAATATAAACCCGATGAAACTTTAAAACTTTTTTTTGAAGAATACAACTTCACTCATGCAAGTGATTTTTTAAGCGCAGGATCGCTTTTTAGCGAAAAAAAATTATTAGAAATTAAAACCTCTAAAAAAATTCCAATAAAAGATCTTAAAATTTTAGTCGAACTTTGCAAAAACAATGCGGACAATTTCTTTCTTTTAGAATTTTATGATGAAAGTTCAAAGCAAAGTGACATAGAAAAAATTTTCTCTCCTCATTTTGTAAGATTTTTTAAAGCTAACGGAGCTAAAGAAGGCGTGGAGCTTTTAAGCATAAAAGCAAAACAACTAAGGGTTGAAATCACTCAAAATGCTTTATTTACTCTTTTTACAAGTTTTGATGAAAACTTGTATCTTGCTGCAAGCGAACTTAATAAATTTAGCGGTTTAAGAGTAGATGAAAAAACCATAGAACAATACTGCTATAGTTTAAATACAGGAAGTTTTGAAAGCTTTTTTGATAAAATTTTAAAAAAACAAGACTTTAAAAGCGAACTTGAAAAAATTTTAGATAATTTTAATGAAATTGCTTTAATCAACTCTTTATATAATTCTTTTTATCGTTTATTTAAAATCGCACTTTATGCTAAAGTCAATGGCAAAATTGATTTTAAAGAGCTTTTAGGCTACACTCCACCCCTTCAAGTGGGACAAAATTTAAGCTCTCAAGCCTTTAGTTTAAAAATCGAACAATATAAAGAAATTTTCACTCTTTTACTTAAAAGCGAATACGAACTTAAAACCAATCCTAAACTCGTAAAAAAAGAATTTTTGATTTCGAATTTGCTTAAACTTGCAAGGATTTTAAAAAGTTAATTTTTAATCTTCAATCCTCTTCACTTCTTTTTAATCGTCTTAAAATAATTTAAAATGATTGTATTGTTAATCTTAGCTGAGTTTTTAAAATACTTTAAAAGAATGATTGCAATCTAAAAAGAGTTTAACAACCTTAAAAACATCCATCCTAATAATTTTAAAATTATCAGGATGAAATTTTTAACAAGTAGGAGAGT
>NZ_MJYA01000019.1:0-1966 GCF_001763075.1 Campylobacter sp. BCW_4321
TCTTTGTTTTCTCCTACATATTCATGAGAGTTTTTAGCCACTCTTACTTTATTATCTACTCCTACATTTAAGGTATTGCTTAATCCTACTATGGTATCTTTAGATAAGCCTACATTAGTTAAGTATTCTCCTCCTACATTGACATTTTTAGCTAAGTCTATGGTTTGAGTATGAATCTTTTTAATCCTTTCATTATAAATTCCATCCACTATAGAATCTTTATCATTTAAGATTCTTTGAGTGAAATTATGCTGGACTAATTCATCATAATCCTTTTGGGCTTTTAAATAAATTTGTTCTTTATCTTTTATATTTGAGAGGGTAAGTTCATTATAACCTTCTTCATTAACACCTATGGTTTTAGAAGAAAGAGAAGTTTGGTGATCATTAAAAGGAAGATTTACTAAACTTGGATTAGTCCCATTATACAAACTTCCACTTACATAAGGCTTATCTATATCATCATCTAAAAAAGAAATAATCACTTCATCTCCAATTCTTGGAGTATGATAAAAACCTGAATGATTACTTGCTATACTAGAAGCTACTCTTAAAAAAGGAGTGTGATGATATAAACTTTCTTTTTCATCTAATTCTTCTTGATTAGCATAAAGATTAATCCTTACCTTAACCCTTCCATGCTCATCAGTATAAATAGTATTTCTCTCACTTTCTATATCCTTACTCTCTCCTATAACAATACCTTGAGTGCTATTAGGAGCTTTAGGTTTAACTTTAAAACTTGGAGTAAAGATAATATTCTTTTTTAATAAAGTTAAAGTATTGGAATAAGATTTACTTAAATTTAAATCTTTTAAATTTAAATGATCATTCGTATTAATAGAATTAGCTAAGATGGCATCATCAATTAAGATTTGAGTATTAGCAATAATAATAAAGTCTTTAAGCAAAGAAGCTTTATCTTGTTTTTCTTCATCTTGATTTTTTATTTCTTCTTGATGATTAAACTCCTTATAATTTAAAGTGATAAAATCTCCTAAACTAAGATGATAAATATTACTTTTTGCTAGTAAGCTTTCATTTAATACTAAGGCTCTTTTTTCTTTAAGAGAAGGCTTAGTCTTTAAATCAATGCTTTTTGTAAAAGAATATTCACTCTCATAAAAATGTTCATTATAATAAGCTTTGTTATTAAGTTCTTGTTCATAAGGAACTTTATTAGAATGTAAAGATAAAAGATTTAAAGGAGTATTGGCATTAATACTAGAATGCGTAAAAGAATTAGTTCTTAAACTTTGTTCTTTATAAATAGAAGAAATACAAGCTTGATTTAAAATATTATTAATATTAGGATTATACTCAATTTCTTTATTTTTTACATTTTTATACACATCACAAAAATAAATAGTGTTCTCATCTTCATAAAAAAAGATTCCATTATTATGGCTTAATCTTGTAATAAAGTCTAAATCACTTTCATTGTATTGAGAGATGAGTTCTTGTTTTTCATAATTAAAATGTATATTAGAATAATCAATTTCTTTATGTAAGATATCTTGATAAAAACCAAGGGTTTGTTTAATCACTTCTATAATATTAGTATGAGTATAAATACGATTGGCT
This sequence comes from Campylobacter sp. BCW_4321, assembly GCF_001763075.1. Lineage (NCBI taxonomy): Bacteria > Pseudomonadati > Campylobacterota > Epsilonproteobacteria > Campylobacterales > Campylobacteraceae > Campylobacter > Campylobacter sp. BCW_4321. The sequence goes on from NZ_MJYA01000019.1 coordinate 1,585, forward strand.
TTATTTAAAGAAAGTCTTATCAAGACTGATTGAAGCTTAAAAGAAAAAAAATGCTTGTATTTTATTTGCTTAGTATTTGAAGCGCTATCATTAATATTTAAAGCACTTTCATGATTAATACCTAGATATTTTATATAAGTGATAATTCCCTTATAGTTTATTACTTTATTGTTATCAAAGTTTAAGGTATTATTCTCATAAGGATTATGGATGCTTAAAATAGCTTCTTGATCGATTAAAACATTAGGATGAAAATTAAAAGTTGTAGGGGTGCTTGGATGAGATGAAGCATTGGTTAAAGTATTTAAAGAAAATAAATCTTGTTCTAAACTTTCAAAAAAACCTTCACATTCTATAGAAAAAAGTTCTTCAAGACTTTCTT
>NZ_MJYA01000020.1:0-688 GCF_001763075.1 Campylobacter sp. BCW_4321
AAAGAACAAATTTATTTAAAAGCCCAAAAGGATTATGATGAATTAGTCCAGCATAATTTCACTCAAAGAATCTTAAATGATAAAGATTCTATAGTGGATGGAATTTATAATGAAAGGATTAAAAAGATTCATACTCAAACCATAGACTTAGCTAAAAATGTCAATGTAGGAGGAGAATACTTAACTAATGTAGGCTTATCTAAAGATACCATAGTAGGATTAAGCAATACCTTAAATGTAGGAGTAGATAATAAAGTAAGAGTGGCTAAAAACTCTCATGAATATGTAGGAGAAAACAAAGATATAGAAATAGGTGCTAATCAAAATACTATTATCCATAAAGATGAGATAAGAAATGTGAAGGGGAATAAAAAGGAAGTGGTTGAGGGGCATTATGATATTAATGTCAGTGATAAAATGCAAGTGTTAAGCGAGAAAGAGATGGATTATAAAAGCAAAGATAATATTCTTTTTACAAGTAATGAATCCATAGGATTTGAAAGTGATAAAAATACAAGCATGGTAGCTGATAATATCACAACTTATGCAAAAACTATTCATGAGTTAAAAGCCGATAGCGAGGCGACTATACAGGTAGGAGAAACAATTATTAATGCAAAACCTGATTGTGTTATCATTAAAGCAGGTGGAGTTGAAGTAACTATAGACTCTAATGGACTTGTGGTTA
>NZ_MJYA01000021.1:0-8273 GCF_001763075.1 Campylobacter sp. BCW_4321
AAAGAACAAATTTATTTAAAAGCCCAAAAGGATTATGATGAATTAGTCCAGCATAATTTCACTCAAAGAATCTTAAATGATAAAGATTCTATAGTGGATGGAATTTATAATGAAAGGATTAAAAAGATTCATACTCAAACCATAGACTTAGCTAAAAATGTCAATGTAGGAGGAGAATACTTAACTAATGTAGGCTTATCTAAAGATACCATAGTAGGATTAAGCAATACCTTAAATGTAGGAGTAGATAATAAAGTAAGAGTGGCTAAAAACTCTCATGAATATGTAGGAGAAAACAAAGATATAGAAATAGGTGCTAATCAAAATACCATCATACATAAGGATGAGACAAGAAATGTGAAGGGAAATAAAAAGGAAGTGGTTGAGGGGCATTATGATATTAATATAAAAGAAACATTAAAAATCCAAACAGAAAAAGAGACTTCTATAAGAAGCAAAAATAATCTACTAATCACCACCAATGCTTCAATGGGCTTTGAAACAGATAAAAATAATACCTTTGTATCTGATAATTCATTATCGCAAACAAAAACAGATTATGAAGTAAAAGCAGGCAATCAAATCCTCCACCAAGTAGGCGATACTCAAATTGTTACTAAGGGAGATTATGTGATTATTAAAGCAGGTGGAGTTGAAGTAGTGATAGATTCTAATGGGCTTGTGGTCAAAGGTGGAGAGATTAGGGCAGAGTAATGGAAGCACTTAATCAAAAAAATAGTTTAAATATTAGGCTTTTAAGTTCTAATAATATTCTTCTGCATAATCAAGAATTTAAGCTTTATGAAATAGCACAGGGCAATAAAAATGAAATCAAGACTATTTTTACAACCAATAGAATGGGGGAAGCTCATTTAAATGCTAGTGAAATTTTTAGTAAAGAAGCACAAAGCTTTGAATTAATTTTAAACCAATCTAGTATTTATAAAAACAAACCCATCTATAATCATAGATTTTTATTAAGAAGTTATGAGTATGGGCATTGGTGTGAAATAAAATTTGAAAGAAAGGCAGATAAAGGCTCTATAAACTCTATTAGGCTAAAATCCAAAGAATTTACCTTAGAAAATAATGAAAAAATAGTGCGTAATTTCTATACTTTTGGTGATATAGTAGAATTTGAAGCTATTTATGAGGATGCAAAAATCAAAGAAGAGCAAATTAAATGGGGTTATGTTTTTATTCAGGATAAAAACACCTTAGATAAGTTAAACAAAAACCAATTAACTAATGACAAAAAGGAAAGTTCTTTATTTGATGAAGAAATTTTAAAAGATTGTTTTTATATTGAAAAAGAAGAAGATAAAGCCCTATTATCTTCTTCTATCATTTATAGACATTTAGAAAACAACAAAGCTTATTGTGGAAAACATCTTAGTTTGCAACTACCAAACCCTAAAGACACACAAGAGCAAAAAACACTATTAGTCTTTGCTTATAAAGAAACACCCAATTATAATGCCTCTTATCTTATAAGAATTAATGATTATCCACAAATTACCATTGATTGCACTCTAGCAGAAACACTAAGGGCACATACAAACAAAGATGAAATCTCAAGGCTTGGTTGGGGGGTAAGCTATATCTGTCAAAGATTATGGCATGATAATCCAAGTGATGCTAAAGAATTAAAAGATTTAACCTTTAGAAGCTCTACTTCACAAGATTTTATAGATACTATCCCTAATGAAACAATGAAAACAATAGTAAAGGAGATATTGCCTAGAGTAGAGATGCAACAATTAAAGACTGACAACACAAAATCAAGAGATAAAGCAAGATTTTATGCGGAATTAGATTGGGATAGTTTTTATATGAAGTTTCCTATAATGCAAGAGCTAAAGGGCGAGTATATGAATCTCAAAAAGCTTTTTGGAGAAGAATCTGATTTTCAAAAACAATTCGAAGATTTTCTTAATGATGCTTTACTAGATATAAAAAACATTAAAAACACACAAGAATATACAATGGCACTCAATATCCAAGCAATGAAAGAGAATAAGACGAAGAATGCAGAAGTCTTTAAGCTATATAAAAAAGAGGAAACACTCCCAGAAACTCATAAAGCTATAAAAGACTTACAAAAACCATCAGATATTATCGATAATAGTTTATATTTTCAAAGGTTTGATATAAAAAATGATGTGTTTTTACCGCATTTAGGCTTAAGTAAATTTGATGCATTTTCATTGCAAAACTCCATACAACATGAAAAAGAAGTTTTAGATAAATTCCACTCTAACCCAAAATACAAGCAGAATTTTGCTCTATACTCTATCGCAGGGGCTTTTAATATCTTATATATACCAAGCCTTATACAAATCACGAGAGTTACAAGATTCTATAATTACCATTCTTTATATGCTGCGTGCAAAAAGGTGCGTGCTTTTATCATTGATACTGTGAATTTTAATAATAATGGTAGCGATCAGCCTATTGGGGCATGGGATTATGAGAAGGTAGGATTTGATTTATATAATTCGATAATGCAATACCGAAATACAAAATTTCATTTTAAATATACCTCACCAAAATCATTCTTATTTCCCTTATATAATTCAGACTTTCTAAAAACAAAACAGTATTTTAATCTAGGCTTAGATTTCTTTTTATATAGCTCTACATTTTTGGATATGGATTTTAGTCATACGCAAATGCAAGATACTGCTTTTATAGTGGGGAAGTAAGATGTTTTTTGCTGGTGGTGATTATGAGCCTTTTATATATGGGCTTAGTCTTATTGCATACTATTTTCTACCCCTTTATTGTCTGACGCTTTTATTGTATAAATATAAGCCTCAATATGTGAATCTTACTCTACATATTGGAGCTTCAGTGTTGTTATACTTAGCTATGTGGGTAATATTTGTCGATACAACTATTATCAGCCTTTTTGAAATTTTTCAAATGTTTTTAATCCCCATTATCTTGCAAATTATACATCTTACCTTTATACTCTATGCTATTATCTATACTTATTTTGATATGCAAAAGATTTCATTTACAAAGAGACTAGGCAGATATATCGTTTCATTTTTTATTGGGATTGGACTACTTATCCTTTCTTTTGTAATGATGTATGCTATTGGATATTATATCAGCTCATGGTGTGATAGATATTATCTTAAAATCGATGAGAGAAATGAGGCGATTCGCACTATAACTTTTTATGTTCTTGTTGTGGTTTTTCCCAGTATAATTGCACTACTCCTTAGCTATATCCTCTATAAAAATCATAAGTCATTTTTTACTAAGATTCTATATAGAATCTTATCTATGATAGGCAAGGACAAACCATAATGCAAAAACTTATATATCAAAACCACGACTACCAACAAATACAAATCCAACAAACACAGAAACATTTCAATCTTGGTTGTGATTTTATAGTTGCAAGCAAAGGTTTTAAAAATATTAAGATTCCAAATAATTTGGATACAAAGAATCTATTGAGGATTATAGTAAAAAGTGAGGCGAGATAATGACTGATGGATTTGGGTTTTTAGCATATGTCTTTACATTGCCTGTATTGATTCTTGGTGGTATATCTTATGTATGTATAGTATTTTTGATAAGATTTCAAAGCTTTTGTGGGTTTGTATGTTCAAAAAGTTTTTGGATTGCTTGGCTTTTTTCATATTATTTATTATTTTTGATTATCTGCATTACTTGTGAATGGGAGTTATTAATAATGTATATCTGTGGTATTTCTTTACCTTTGGTATATTTTTTAAGAAAATTTTTTATGCAATCACATTCAAATCTAGCTCTAAACGAATTTTCATTATGGATTATCCCAATGAGTATTTTCTCTCTTTGTATTCATAGTAGCCTGTGCGTTGCTATTGCATGGATGTTAATATTTTTTCAAACAAATTATGATACCCAAACACTTCAATCTTGGCTTAGATTTCTTTTTATATAGCTCTATATTTTTAGATATTGTGCTAGAGGAGTAGTTATTATGTTTGAAGCGACAAAAAATACAGAGTAAATTAAAGGAGTTCTTATGCAAAAGTTTTTAATAGTTTTAGGATTGTGTTTAATGTTAGCCATTAGTGCTAATGCACAATCCCCAAAAGAAGCCAAACCTAGTTTTGATTGTGCTAAAGCAAGTACAAAAGTAGAAAAGATGATTTGTAATGATAAAAGTGGGGAGTTACAAAAACTTGATAGATTGTATTCTAAACTCTATTTTTCAATACTAAAGAGTATCCCTAAAGATACAAAAGAGGGGCAAAAAACAAGAGAAAAACTGAAATATTTTAATCACTCTGTTATGAGTAATAGAAATATATTTCAATGCTATTTTGTTGCACCATTTGAGACAAAAAAACAAGAAGACCGTCAGTCTAATTATTGCATAAAACAAATTTATTTAGAAGCGATTGCTACTTTAGCTTTTAAAATGATAGATAGTGGAGTTAATAGAGAAAGATGGGGCTTTAATGAAAGAGTGAAAGATTTTGTTGTCCCAATTGAAAACTCTAATGGAACCTACGATATGAACGTAGGGTTTTTATCCAATTATAATCTATTTAACAATTTTTTTGAAAACACTACTCAAAGCATTGTTATAGATTTTATGGCTTACAATATTATGCAGTGGAATTACTTTCTTGTAGATGTTCGGATTAATGAAGCAAATGCAGATTTATTTGATGAAGCGGTAGAAAAATATAAAATATACTATGAGAAGCTCTATCAAGCTTTTACAAAAGATAAAAAACTTAATAAATTATTAGGAAACTAAATGCCAATTAAGACAACAAATTTAAGCTATGAGGAATTTAAAAGCTTACAAATAAATAAAATTAATTTCTATTTAAAGGAGGAGTTCTTATGCAAAAGTTTTTAATAGTTTTAGGACTGTGTTTAATGTTAAGCATTAGTGCTAATGCTCAATCTCCAGAAGAAGCTAAACCTAGCTTTGATTGTGCTAAAGCAAAAAGTAAGGTTGAAAAGATGATTTGTAATGATGAAAGTGGGGAGTTGCAAAAACTTGATAGATATATGGCAAAGACATATAAAGAACTAAGACAGAATCTAAACAAAAATGAGCAAAATAAGCTTTTAACATCGCAACGATTATGGCTTCAAACCCTAAATCAATGCAAATCTAAAGAATGTGTAAAAGAGCTTTTGCAAAATAGAGTTGGAGAATTGCAAAATTACACAGCACACACGGGCAATGTGTGGCTTGGGACTTATACATTACAAGAAAATCTTTATATGGGGAGCTTTACAATAAAAAAGTGTGATAAGTTTAATATTTGTGAAGCTAGATATGAGGCTATCCTAAATAAAAGTGAATTTAATGATATGCACGAATGCGATATAACTTTGAAATTACAGATAAAATCTCAACAAGAAGCTATAGCTTTAAATGATGATAAGGATTTTGCAAATTGTAAAATTTATATTAGGAAAAATCAACAGGGTATTGTATTTATAAGAGATGAGAAAGTATTTAATTCACCCGATTATTTTTGTAGCACAATGTGTGGCAACCAAACGATATTTGAGTGGGGAGATATCTATAAAAAGGAAATGCAATAATGCTTTATGATGTTAAAAAATTAAATGAAAATGATTATAAAAAAGAATGTGCAAAGCTTCTTATTGCTTTTGAAAATTCAAATTATAAACAAGAAAATGCTATACATATTGCAGGCAATGTAACTATTGGATATGGACTTGATTTAAAGACAGGAAATAATCCAAAGTTACTTTTAGAAGGGTATTTACCAGATGATTCTAAAAAACTTAAAATAGGAGATGAAGAATTAACTTTTTATGAAATTATAGAGAAATATAGAGCCAATAAGGCAGGTTTTACAGACCCAAAGATAGCAAAAGGTTATTTACAAAATAAAGTGTTTAATTTTTCGCTTACGCAAGAACAAGCCCAAGAAATTTTGGAAAGAACCTTTGATTCATATAAAAAGTATATATCACAATATATTGGCGATAACTTGTTGGAATATAGTCAAGAAAAAGCTTCCTTGGTTTCTTTACATTATCATGGCAGATTTAATAATATCAAAGATAATATTCGAGATTCTATTATCAAAAATTCGAGATTCCTATTGTGGTTTTTAATACGATACAAAACTAACCCAAAAAACTTTATTCCATTTCTTATTAGGGCTTGCGATGAAGCCGATATTTATCTATCTAATCCAAATATTAATAAAATAAGTCTTATTTTTGATGTGTTTTCTTACTTAAATATCAAAAGGGAAATAATTAAATATAGAATACATAAAATCAATACAAATAGAACAAGCTCCAAACAAGTTCATAAACAAGATACACTATATAATTTAGCACTTTGGTATGAAAACGATTTAGATTTTATACCTTATCAAGATTATATTATCGATTTAAAAAAAATTCAAAAACTTAAACCAATTTCACAACTTACCAAAAAGCCCATAAATGATATTGTTGCAACCCTTAAGCCTCATTTAGATTACCTAAACACCCTCACTCAAAAAAATTTTAGCTTAGATAATATTTATTGTATTGCTAATTATTGTGAGAATTTAGGTGCTAATAAATTGGATAATGTTACCTTGCTTAATAAAACTTTAAGACAAAAGTTTGAAAAACTAGAAGCAAATACACCCCATAATATTCTTATCCTCTATCCAAATCCTACTCCATCTATTATACAAATAAAACAACCTAAAAATACTTTTATTACCCTACTTATAGGAGCAAAAGCAAAAATAGATTGCACTAAATTGATAGAAGATCAATGTGAGCTAATGTATTTAAAATATGATCCAACACAAGAAGAACAACAAGCAATTAATCCACAAGCTTTTTCTTGTAGCACCCAAGAAGAACTTATTTTAAAAAAAGAAAATGAAATATACTTTAAAACAGTAAAAAACAATATATCATATTTTATTAATAAAAACGATGGGATTTTAAAAGTTGCTCTTACTAGCAATGAAGAAAATGCTATAGAATTATACAGTTTTGCTAAAGAAAATCAATTTAAAATTTTACAAGATAAAGCTTCAAAGATGCTAAAAATCTATTTAAAACTAGAAAGATATAGTAGCGAAGAGATTTTATTACATAGAGGGGGAAATTTTGAATTAACACTTAATAATCTTAAGATTTTAGATAAAAATGGAAACAATTATGAAACCATCACTAAAATATTTCTTCATAATTGTGAGAATAGAAGGATTTATGAAAGTTTAAAATTAGAGTATCAAGAAGGCATTTATAAGAGTAGTTTTAAGATTGATTTAATTTTAGATGAAAACTCTTCTTTTTTTAAAAGAGCTACAAAATGTATTATAGCTACAAAAACCTTAGAAGGCTTTAGCACAAGTCAAATGCACAAAATTGGAAATGTAGCAATAGTCTCTTTAAGTTCTGCAGATAAGAAAGGTGGAAGCTATACTTTTACAAATAAAGTAAGCATGCAAGATTTTGGAGAAAATCTTTATTTAGATGCCGAGATAAATGGATATGAAAAACAAATCAAAAATTCAAGAAAGAATTTATATATCACAGGTATGCAAGCTTATAAAGACAAAGAACAGCAAAATACTACTGATAAAATCCCTTACAATGAAACTATTTTTATTAGAGCCTGCTTAAATAATGAGGAGAAATTTTTCTTCGATGAGACAATTAAATGGGCATATTGTGTAAAAAAAGAAGAGGAATTAGAATGCAATCAATCTAAAATTAAGATTTTAGAAAATCTTCAAGGAAATGATATAGCCTTTAATACTTCTATGCTTTCACAAAATGATAGGAATATACTTTATAATATAAATGAAAAATATCAATTAATCTTATTTGCTTATTTTAATAAACCTGCTTTTAAAACAACACAAGGAATAACGCATTTAGTGTTAAAATGACTAAAGATTTAAATTATGCAAAAAAGCCATTGAACTTACCCTCTCAAATATAAAAGATAAAGAACAAATTTATTTAAAAGCCCAAAAGGATTATGATGAATTAGTCCAGCATAATTTCACTCAAAGAATCTTAAATGATAAAGATTCTATAGTGGATGGAATTTATAATGAAAGGATTAAAAAGATTCATACTCAAACCATAGACTTAGCTAAAAATGTCAATGTAGGAGGAGAATACTTAACTAATGTAGGCTTATCTAAAGATACCATAGTAGGATTAAGCAATACCTTAAATGTAGGAGTAGATAATAAAGTAAGAGTGGCTAAAAACTCTCATGAATATGTAGGAGAAAACAAAGA
>NZ_MJYA01000022.1:0-109169 GCF_001763075.1 Campylobacter sp. BCW_4321
TTTGGATAGCTGCAAGTGGAGAGAGATATTTTGATACGATGAAATAAAGGAGGATGACGCTAATAATACTTGTAAAAATAACAATCGCAGTTTGTATAAATGCAATTTTATAAACTGGAGCTTCTATTTGTTCTACTGGTTCTCCAACGCAAGCAGTATAAATTCCAGAAACTTTTGCACACACAGCAAATCTTTCACTATTATCTTTTGGTCTAGTATACTCAAAAGGTTCAAAATCTTTCTTGGTTTTTGCAAGATTTGCAATTGCACTAATATCATAACCTTGTTGTAAAAGAGCTTTGTCTGTAGAAACAAATACTTTATTTTCTTCATCAAATACAAAAGTTCTACCTGGTAAATTTTCAAATTCAGCTTGCAAATCTGCTGCAAGAACATCTACGGCCAAAACTCCTATAAATTTACCATCTTTATAAAGCGGAATAGAATATGTAAAGCAAGGTAAATTTGTAGTTACATCAATATAAGATGGGGTAATATAAAGTTTATTTGTTTTAACTGCTTCTATATAATATTCTCTTGTTCTAGCATCATAATTATCAGCTTTTCCATAAGTTCCAAAATCTAAATTTTTAGCATCAGAGTCTGGATCGCTTACAACAAGTTCGCCACTTGGTTGAGCAATATAAACTGCTAAGAATCTTCCAGCATCTCTAAAATTCTTTAAATCTTTTCCAACATAATGCATTAAAGCATCTTGACTATCTAACTGTTCTACAGGATGCTTTAAAATACTTTTAGCCAAACTTTCAAGAGCTAAAGAATTTCTTGCCTTAAAAGACTCCATAGAATTTTTAGCCGTTTTAACATAATTTATTTCAGCATTCACAACTTCATGAAAAATTGCTTGCTTTACAAATATAAATGTTACAACACCTAAAATTATCAAACACACTACTGCGATTAAATTTGCAATCAGTGAAACCTTCAATTTTACGCTTTTCATAATTTAAGCGCTCCTTTCTAATATTATTTTATAGGGATATTTACATAAAGTTTTATAATTATAAATTAAAAAATTTAAATTTTTACTTAAATTTAAAAGTTATAAAAAATTAATTTAATTAATATTAAATTAATTTATATTTATTATTTTTATTTAAAGTAATATCGCTTCGAAAATTCTATGTATTAAGCTTAATATCGTTATAATTTAGAAAAATTTATATCGAAGGAAATATTTTGAAAAAAATTATATTATTTATCTTATCTTTAGGGATATTTTATACTTTCACACAAGCTAAAAACTTCGAACAAGATCAAAATAACAACAGCAATTTAGTTAGTGTCAGTATAGCACCTCAAGCATTTTTTGTTAAAAAAATAGCTGCAAATACTCTAGATATCAATGTTATTTTGCCCCCAAATAGCAATGAGCATAATTTTGAATTTAAACCAAGCACTATGAAAAAACTTGAAAAAAGTGATATTTATTTCACCATGGGCTTAGAATTTGAGAAAGTTTTTACGGATAAATTTAAACAAAATTTTCCAAAACTTCAAGTTGTAAATATGCAAAAAAACATAGCTTTAATTCAAACTCATGACACTCACGAACACTCTCATGAACATGAGCATTTTGATCCTCATACTTGGTTAGATCCTATTTTAGTCCAAACTATGGCTTTAAATATTTATGACACCTTAATTCAAAAATATCCACAAAATAAAAATTTATATAAACAAAATTTAGATAAATTTTTAGCAGAATTAGATAGTTTAAATTTACAAATTGCCTCAAAATTAGAAAAATTAAAAAATAGAGAATTTGTAGTTTATCATCCTTCTTGGACATATTTTGCAAAACGCTATAATCTTACGCAAATTCCTGTAGAAATTTTAGGCAAAGAACCAAAAAGCAAAGATTTGCAAAACCTTATTACTCTAATAAAAGATAAAAATTTAAAAGTCATTTTTGTTCAAAATGGATTCCCTGAAAATGCAGCAAAAACACTTGCTAAAGAATGTAATGTAAAAATTTACAAAATAGATCATTTATCTTATGATTGGGAAAATGAGCTTTTAAAAACTGCTGATGCCTTTTCTCATAATTTATAATCAGGCTTTTTGATGCTTTTTTTTGAAATTTCTAATCTAAACTACGCTTATGACAATGAAATCATCTTAAAAAATATCAATCTTAGCTATGACAATAAAGACTTTCTCTCTATCATAGGTCCAAATGGCGCAGGAAAATCAACACTCGTAAAACTTATCTTAGGACTTTTAAAATCCAAAAATAAAATCCATTTCAAAGCTCTTCAAAGAAAAGAAATAGGCTATGTTCCTCAACACACTCTAGCCAATCCTAATTTTTGTCCAAGAGTGCTTGAAATCGTTCTTATGGGACTTTTAAGTAAAAAAATTTTTGGTTTTTATGGGAAAAAAGATAAAGAAAAAGCTATGCAAGCTTTAAGAAGCGTAGGAATGGAAAAATTTTGGAACAAAACAATTGATTCTCTAAGCGGAGGACAAAGACAACGTGTTTTTATCGCAAGAGCCTTAGCTAGTGAATGTAAGATGCTTATTTTAGATGAACCTACCGCAAGCGTTGATAACAAGTCTGCTATACAAATTTTTGAACTTCTAAGCTCTTTACACCAAAAAGGCATGGGAATTTTACTCATTTGTCACGATATCAACCTTGTATTAGCTTATAGCGATAAAATTGCACATTTAAACAAAGAACTTTTCTTGCATACCAACACTAAAGAAAAAGAAAAAAGTTCATTTTTAAAACATTTATACGAAAACCACTCTCATTTTTGTGATGTAGAAATGAGTTTAAATACTTGTTTTTGTGATGAAGAAAATTGCGATAGTAAAAAACTATGCGAACAAGAATTTACAAGAAGAAATTTGAAAAAAACAGAATTTAAAAAAGAAAATTTTTGTTTAAAATTTTCAAAGGAAAATAATGCTTGAAATTTTAAATTTCACCTTTTTTCAAAACGCTTTACTAGGAGCGATTTTAGTTAGTATAGCTTGTGGGATCATAGGTACTTTGGTGATGATAAATCGCCTTTTTTCTATGGCTGGAGGTATAACACATGGAGCTTTTGGTGGTATAGGTATAGCTTTTTATTTCTCTTTACCTATTTTATTAAGCACGGGAATATTTACTTTATTTTTGGCTTTTTTAGTAGCTTTTTTAGCTAAACACTATGAACACAGAAGTGATAGTATTATCGCTGTAATCTGGGCTTTTGGAATGGCTGTTGGGATTATTTTAATCGATTTAAGCCCTAGTTATAACACAGATTTAATGGCTTATCTTTTTGGAAGTATTTTAGCTGTAGGAACACAAGATTTATGGCTTATGGCTTTGGTTGATAGCGTGGTGGTTCTTTTGATCTTTTTATTTTATAGACAATTTGAAGCATTAAGCTTTGATACGGAATTTGCAAAAGTTCGTGGTATCAATACAAGTTTTTTTCATTATCTTTTAATCGCCCTTATGGCTTTTTGTATAGTTATTTCTATACGCCTTGTAGGGCTTATTTTGGTTATGGCTTTGCTTAGTATCCCAAGCTTTATTGCTGAAAATTTCACTAAAAGACTTGGCTTTATCATGATTTTGGCAAGTTTTTTAAGTATGATTTTTTGTGTTTTAGGACTTATACTTAGCTATTATCTTAATCTCTCAAGCGGTGCTTGCATCATAGCTGTAGCTTGTTTTAGTTTTTTAGTGCATTTGATAGGCAAATTTTTAAAAAGGTAAAGGTGCAAAACACACTTGCACTTTTATATCTTTTTGCCCTTGTTCTTTAAAATACAAATGTTCGCTTGCTTTAAAAACAAAAAATTTTTCTGCGATTTTTCTTTGTAAATCTTGAGTTTTTTCACATAAAGGATACACAAGTTTAATATCATAAATTTTAAATTTGCAAGCATAAGCAAACATTTGATATAAATCGCTTTGTTCTATGCCCTGCTTTTTATCTTCATCACTATCTGGAATTTTCCACTTGGTATCTAAAATCATTTTATTTTCTATATATAAATCAGGCTTTAACATGAAACAATTTTCATCATTTTTTGAGATTAAATACTTTCCATTGTTTTGAACTTTAATATCTTGAGTTGGATTTGCTTTTTTTAGCATATAAGCTACATAATCTTCAAAAATTTTCTCCATAGGAAAAAGCAAAGCAAAAGCTTCATTTTTACCATGATAAGGCATAAAACTTTCATTTTTTAAGAAAATTTTACACCACAAAAGCAAGTTTTCATAATAATCAAAATGTCTTGAAATTTTATAACTAAAATCTTTTTCATAATTTTTAGAAAATTCTACCTCATCGAGCATTTGCATAGATTTTATAAGTCTAAATTTATTCAAACTTGTTTTGGATTTTAAAAAATTTAGCGTTGATTTTATCAAACGATTGGGTGCTATATCTAAAACAAACTCATCATTGCTTGTAAAAAATCTTTCTTTGTGTATCAAATTTTGCTTGATATGCTTGTTAAATAGTAATTTTCCCTTTAAAAAAGCCCTATTTTCTTCGCAACTTAGATAAGATCTCATCAAGCCTTTTTTATACACGCTATCAAATTCATCTAAAAACATAGTGATAAACACTTCAAATAAAGGAATTTTAGAACTTTGCAAAGATGAAATTTGCGATTTTTTAAAGGGGGAGTTTTTTAAGGTTTTTAGCATATTTATCAAAAGATTTTTGGGATTAAATTTAAAATCTTTTTCATAAAAATCATTATTTTTAGAAATATTGTCTAATTCATAGTATCTTTTTAGTTTTTCTTTATCGTGATTTGAAGAGCTATCTTCTTTTTTATAGCTATCTAAATTCGTGCATTTTGGCAAGATCTCCAAAACCCCACTTTTAGTCTGTATAATGCCGACATAATTTTTAGCTTTTAAGGTATTTTTATTTTTAAAGCCTAGAAGATTTTCATTATTTTTTGCAAAATCTTCTAGCTCTTTATAAAACCCTTCGGCCTTTTCTTTGAAAATTTCTTTTAAATCTTCTTTAGAAAAAGCTTGGTGTTCGATGATGGAAAAAGTGCTATTCATTTTCGTTTTTTAATTTATTTGCTATTTCATCATTATAAATTGCTTGATATATTTCTATTTTATCCCAAATTTTATCATCAAATGAAGCAATATTATAAATACTTCTCTCGCTATTAACACTATCTAGATTTTTTATTTTTTGAAGATATTTATCATCTTTTTTATCTTCAAAAATCATACCATTATCATTTAAAACCGCATTAATCAAAGCATAATCATTATAAAAATACTCTTGCAAAAGCGGGATAATTTTGTTTTGAAAAATACTTTTTAAATCATTTAAATTTTCAACACCTATAAAAAATGCGTGTCCTATGGTTTTTTCTCTATCTAGTAAATATTCTATACGAGTGTTTATAGCTTTTAATAATTCTTGTAAATTAATACCTTCGCAATCCATAGATAATTTGCTCACATCAGGCATCATCTCAATAAATTCAAAGCGTCTTCGCAAAGCTGTATCAAGAGAAGTTATGCTTCTATCGGCTGTATTCATAGTGCCTATGATATAAACATTTTTAGGCACTCCAAATTTTTCACCGCTATAAGGCAAAGTCACTTTTAACTCTTCTTTTTCACCTATCCTTTTACTAGGCTCTATCAAGGTTATAAGCTCACCAAAAATCTTACTTACATTACCACGATTAATCTCATCTATGATGATTATATAAGGTTTTAAAGAATTATCATTGTTTTTATTATTTTCAATCTTTGCAGTTAATTGTTTTTCATATGCTTTAAATTTTTTCACTAAATTAAAGTAATAAGTATGAGTTCTATCAGCATAATCTCTATTAAATACCTTTTTAAACATTTCAGTAGCATTGTTAAATTCATCTTTGCATTTTAATAACTCCATAAATATAGATAAATTTAAATTAAAAATTCCATCGAATCTCTCTATGCCTTCACTATAAATCACAATTGTTTTATTATCAATTTCAATAACAAAGAAATTTCCACCCTTTGTTTTACCAATAGGCTCATTTGTTTCCAAAAGCCAATTTAAAAAATTTTCAACCTTTTCTTTTAATTCTATTTTTTTATTCAACTCATCTGCATTTAAGATACTATTCTCATAATTATCCAAAGCTTTTTCGCAAAGTTCTTTAAAAATTCCATCTTTTATTTCATATTCTATTTCTTTAGAATTTTCTTCACTATCTATGCGAGGCTTTATACCTTCTACAAATTCTTCATATCCATAGCTTTGATGAAAAGTAGTAAATACTATTTGTCCCTTTTTGACATACTCATCAAATTTTGCTTTTTTGTCATCTCTACTTTCTAAATTTTTGCCCAAAATTTCCAAAGCTTTATCTATAGTATGATAAGTTTTTCCTGTCCCTGGAGACCCATAAAAAATTTGATTTAAGGGTATAATTTTCATATTTGATTCCTCAGATTGCACTCTTTCAGTTATAAAAATATCTTGTTCATAATAATCAATCAAAAAAGCTCTATAATAATTCAATGCACTAGAATTGCTGTTTTTTAACTTAAATTCTTCATTTTTATTTAATTTATTTATATTTTGATCAAAACTAAATAAATCACAACTATATAGATTTTCTTTTAAAAATTCTTTTGATATATTTTCTATAACTTGAATATATTTATTTATAGTATTTTTATCTAATTTCTTTTTATTTAAATATTCACTAAATAAATTTTTCATTTTATCTATATAATTTTGACTATTCATGCCATATTTATTCCATAAAGGAATAGCTATATTTTCTATCATTTTAACTAATGATAAATTTTTATTCTCTAATAATTTTTTATGTATTTGATATATTTTTAATTTTTCTTTAAATTCATTTAAAGATATTAAATCTAAAACATTTTTAGAAAAAATATTAACTATTTTTATATTCTTTACATCTTGATAATGAAAAGCTATTTTCCATTTAATTGCATCCCCAAAATCTATTTTTTCTATAGTTTTTAAATTATTATCTTGACTTGCTTGTATTATTTGTATGATTTTTTCTTTGATATTATTAAATGCTTCATTTTCATTATTGCCATATTTAGCAATCCAAGCATAATTTTGACTATATAATCTACCACTAGAAGATTCTTTCTGACTTTCATCATTTCTTCTATATATACCAAATTTAAAAGCTGAGCCACCCCAAATACTTCCTAGATTATCCAATTTGCTTTCTATCCAAAAAGTAAAATCATCTCTATTTGGATTATCTTTTTTAATGTTAGTATATTCTTCAAGAGTCATATTTTTAACTTTTTCTAAAGTCCATACTTCTTGAAAATTTAAAAAGCCATCAAGCATTTCTTGTAATTTTTTTTCATCTAAATTCCACATTACCAAATCCTTAAATTATGCTATTTTAAATCATATTTAAATTTCCTACCACTCTACAAAAGTTCTAGCTTTTTTAATATCTGCAATTTCTATACTGATTTTTTCTTCTGAGTCTTCTATAAGAATGCGTTCATTTTTGACTTCTAAAAGTGTGCCTTGAAATTTTTCTTTTTCATTGGTTGTGATCTTCACAAGTTCACCTATACTTTTAGCAAAGTGTTCTATCTTACTCAGTTTTCTTTCAAGTCCTGGTGAAGATACTTCTAAAAAATACTCTCCATTTACAGGTGGTTCTACATCAAAAATAGGCGATAAAATTTCACTAAGCCTTGCACAATCATCAAGATTTACCCCGCCTTCTTTTTGCACATAAATTCTATAAATTTTTCTGCCATTTTCACTTACTAGCTCATCATCATAAAAACTAAGTCCTGCTTCTTTGCAAAGGGCTTCAAGATTCATTTTTATCCTTTTTTATTTTTTCAAAAAGTGCATCCATATGGTTTTGATACTCGAGCCTATCATCAAATTTAAAGTGAAAATTCGGACACCTATACCAGCCCTGCTCACTCATGCAGTAATTTTGCAAAGCTCTACTTGCCTTTTTTAAAGAAGATAAAATTTTTTCTTGCTCATGAACATTAAAAAACATCTTATCAAGATACACAAAAGCATCATATCTGCCTTTTTTACACTCTACATCCACTACACACAAATTTTTCAAATTTTCATCATCTAAATTTGCTAAAGCTTCAGGGATCAGCTCTTTTAAGATACTTTCAGTGCGTAGTTTTTTAATCTCACTTGGGTTCATAGACTTGCTTGTTCCTCTACTTCTTTATAGCTTTCTATATAATCACCCACTCTCATATCATCACACCCTTCTATACCTACGCCACACTCATAGCCTTTTGCCACTTCTTTAGCATCATCTTTAAAGCGTTTAAGCGAGCTTACATTTCCTTCATAAACCACAACTCCGTCACGGATAAGGCGAATTTTAGCTCCACGGTTAATCACCCCTTCAGTTACCATACAACCTGCAATTTGTCCGATTTTTGGCACATTGATCACTTGTCTAATCTCTGCTTGTCCTAATTGCTCTTCAGAAATAATCGGACTCATCATACCACCAAGCAAGGCTTTTACATCGTCTAAAAGATTATAAATCACATTATAGGTTTTAATTTCTACGCCTTTATCCTTAGCACGCTCTTTAACTTCCCCTGTTGGGCGTATGTTAAAACCTAGTACTATAGAGTTTTCACTCGCACTTGCAAGCTCTATATCACTTTGTGTGATCCCTCCTACCCCGCTATGAATGATATTCACTTTAATCTCATCATTTCTAAGTTTTTCTAAACTTGCTTTTAAGGCTTCTAAAGATCCTTGTACATCAGCTTTTAAAATAACAGGCAAGGCTTTTAGATTACCTTCTTTGATCTTAGCTCCAAGCTCATCAATGCTAACTTTAGTAGATTTACTAAGTTCTTTTTGGCGATTGTATTCGTGGCGTTTATTAGCGTATTCTCTTGCTTCTTTATCGGTTTTTACTGCGATTAAAATTTCACCTGCATCTGCTACTTCGCTAAGCCCTACGATAACCCCACATTCGCCTGGTTTGATTTCTTTTAAAGCTTTACCTTGATCATCACTCATCGCACGCACTTTTCCATAAGCCTCACCTGCAACCACAGTACTTCCTACAGTAAGTGTTCCATTTTGCACGATGATAGTAGCTACCGCACCACGCCCTTTTTGCACAGAACTTTCTATAATACTTGCTTTAGCAAAACTTTTTGGATTGGCTTTAAGTTCTAAAATATCAGCTTGTAAAAGCACGATCTCAAGCAAATCTTCAATCCCCATTCCTGTTTTAGCCGAAACCCCTACAAATTCATAAGATCCGCCCCATTCTACTGGCATGATTTCCATTTCTGCGAGTTGAGTTTTTACCATATCAGGATTTGCTGCTTCTTTATCCATTTTGTTAATAGCAATAATAATAGGCACACCTGCTGCCTTGGCATGATTTATCGCTTCTTTGGTTTGTGGTTTTACCCCATCATCTGCGGCCACAACAATGATTACAATATCAGTGATACTTGCACCCCTTGCACGCATAGCAGTAAAAGCTTCGTGACCTGGGGTATCGATAAAAGTAATTTTACGTCCATTTTTTTCTACCATATAAGCACCCACGTGCTGAGTAATACCCCCTGCTTCACCACTTGCAACGCGTGATTTTCTGATATAATCTAGCAAAGAAGTTTTACCATGATCAACATGCCCCATGATGGTAATCACAGGTGCTCTAGTCACTAAATCTTTTTCATCAGTCTCTTCTTCATAGTCTTTTACATAATCAAACTCATCAGCCTCGTTAATGATATTGATCTCTATACCAAATTCAGCAGCCAAAATTTCAATCGCATCTTCATCTAAGAAATCATTTTTTGTTGTCATCATTCCAAGCATGAAAAGTTTTGAAATCACTTCACTAGTGCTTTTTCCTATCTTATCAGCGAATTCATACACACGAATTTCTTTAGAAATAGAAACACTACTTACTTCTTCTACTTCCTTTTTTTCAATCTTTTTAGGTGGTTTTTTACGACTTCTTCTTTGAATTCCACCTTCAAGCCCAAAACCCGCAGAATTTCCAACAGCTTGTCTTATAAAATTAGGTTGTTTTTTATTGATATTTTGTGGTTTTTCTTGTTCTTTTACACTAAAATCAGGTAACACTACCTCATCTTCATCATCTAAAGAAATATCACCAAAATCATGTTCATCTAAAAAATTCATTTTTTCGGTACTTTCTTTTTTACTCGCAACAAAAGATTTTTTTTCTTTTTTCTTTTTCTTTAAACTCTCATCAGCATTTGAAAACATAGTTTTTAAACTTAAGCGCTCTTCATTATTGATAGATATATCATTTGAATTTTTTACTTCTTCTTTTTTAACTTGAATTTCTTCTTCGTCTTTTTTCTTTTTAACAATGACAAGTCCGCGTCTTTTGGCTAAAGTTGCACTAGCAAGGCTTTGTGGCTTATGAGTATCAATAATTTCTTGTTTTTCTTCCTCTTTTGCATTTTCTTTTTCAACTTTTAATTCTTCTTTTTTAACTTCTTTTTTAAGCTTTTCTTCTTTTTTAGGTTCTTTTTTTTCAGATTCATTTAGCTTTTCTTGTTCTTTTATATTTTCTTTTTTAGGCTTTTTTGCCGTAGGAGTTTTGATATTTTTCTTAAAAGCTTCTGGAATTTCTCTTGTTTGTATATACTCATAAATAGCTGCTGCGATCTCAGGCTCTACAGCATTTGATGCTGTTTTAATTCCAAGTCCTAATTCATTTGCCTTTTCAATAATTTCCTTACTATCATAACCTAATTCTTTTGCGATTTCATGAATTCTAATCTTTGCCATTTAAAAATATCTCCTTAAGTCCTTGCTGAGTAATTTTAGTATTTAAATTTTTACATATTTTAGAAAATGCTTTTTGTAAGATTTTATCTTCTTTCTCAATACAATTTTGACATAAATATCCGCTTCTTCCATGTTCTGCTTTAGGCACAATATCTCCTAAAACAACTTTAAATCTAAATAACATATTTTGCTCAAAGCGGTTTTTACACACTATGCACATTCTAATTGGTATATGTTTTTTCAAAATTATATCTTTTTTTTATATTTTTTAGCAAATTTCAAAGCCATTATCATCAAATTCTAAATATTGCACACGAAAATCTTTAAATTTTGTTTGCATTTTCTTTGCCAAAGCTAAAGCATCATCTTTAAAAGCTAAAGAAAAAAAGCTCGATCCCGAACCTGAAAGCGTACTCATTAAAGCTTTATTTTCTAAGGCAAATTTTTGCACTTCAAAAAGCTCGGGTAAGTTTTTCATACGATTGATTTCATGGAGCTTATCTTGACTTGCAAATTTTAAAAATTCATATTTTTTCTCCAAAAAACAAGCGGTTAAAAATGAAGCATGGGAAAGGTTGAAAACCGCATCATTAAAACTTAAATTTTTGGCCAAAGCTTGGCGTGATTGTTCCGTGCTCATTGCCAAATTTGGGATCACAACCACAGCAGCTAAATCTTTATCAATCTCTTTTTTGATGCTATAAACTTTATTTTTTTCAACCAAAGAACACACAAAACCACCAAGAGTAGCTGGAGCGATATTATCTGGATGGTTTTCGTAAATTAAAGCTTCATCTAAAATACGTTCTTTTTCTACCTTAAATCCACTCATATAATAAGCACTGGCAATAGCTCCAACAATCACAGCTGAAGAGCTTCCTAACCCTCTTGAAAGAGGAATGTTATTTTGAAAAATAAAACGAAAATTATCTTTTTTTCCGCTTAGTTTTTCATAAATTTCATAAAAAATATTTACAAATATATTGTTTTTTTTAAGAAAAATATTATCACTGCCCTCACCTCCAATACTAATGCTAAAAACACCTGATTTTTGGATTTGAGTTTCATTAAAAAGCTTTAAACTAAGTCCTAAACAATCAAAACCTGGCCCTAAATTCGCACTCGTAGCGGGAACTAAAATTTTCAAATTTCATCCTAAATTGCATCTAAAAAATAAAAGGGAAGATTATCATTATTTAGTTTAAGCTCTTGTAAATTTTTTGGTAAAAAAAACTCTGCTGGGATATTTTGCTCTAAACAAATTTCACCTTCCTTATATACAAAACAAAAATTTTTATTTGCACTTATGGGTTTATAGCCATTTAATTCAAAAGCACTCACCGCAAATAAAGGAATATTTTTTACTATACTTAAAGTACTCAAACTTACATAAGAAATTTTAATCCCCATATAAGAACCTGGACCATTAGCATAAATTAAACTTGTAAAATCATATTCTTTAAGCAATTCATCTAAAATTTTTGGTAAAAATTCGCTTGCTTTTTCTTCACTTTTATAAGTTTTTATAAGTTCATCATCTTGATAAATTCCGATCATTAAAGGCTTAGATAAAGCATTAAGCAAAAGAGAGGTTTTTATGCAAATACCTTTTCATAAGCTTTTTGGGTTGTTTTTTCAAGGCTTACAATTTCATAAGCATCTTTATCTTTTAAAACTTCTTTAGTAAGCAAATGATTTAAATGATGACTCCCAGCATATGAAGTATAATCTCCAAAAACACGATATCCAAGTAAAGTTAAATCTCCAATTGCATCTAAAATTTTATGTCTTACAAACTCATCTTTGAAACGCAAACCCTCAGGATTTAAAATACGATTTTCATCTACCACTATAGTATTTTCTAAACTTCCACCTAGTGCTAAATTCATACTCCTAAGAGCTTGAACATCTTTTAAAAAACCAAAAGTTCTAGCCCTTGCTATGTTTTCTATATAATTTTTTTTGCTAAATTCAAAATTGTAACTTTGTTCACCTATAACAGCATTGTCAAATTTAATTGTGTAATTAATACGGGGTTCTTTAGTAGGAGTTAAACGCACAAATTTATTACCATCTCTTACTTCTATAGGCTTTTTAATTACCATAATTTTTTTAGGCGCATCAAGTTCTTTTACCCCTGCTTCATCAAGCATCATACAAAAACTAATACTTGATCCATCCATAACAGGAGCTTCATTTGCATTTAAAACTATGCGTACATTATCGATTCCATAAGCATTAATCGCACTCATTAAATGCTCTATTGTAGAAATAAATCCACGATCATCTCCTAAAACAGTTGCCATTTGAGTATTGATCACATTTTCAGGACTTGCCTTATAGCTTGCATTAAGATCGCTTCTAAAAAATACTATACCACTATTTGCTTCTAAAGGCTCTAAAGTAATTTCTATAGGTTCACCCTTATGAAGTCCTATACCTACGCCTTTGACAGTTTTTGCTAAAGTTAATTGTTTCATTAATTTTTTCCTAAAATTATCTTTTTACCATCATTTAAAACATTGTAAATATTATTTTCTATCCATTTTTTATCTTGCCATTGTTCAGGACGCGTTTCAACTCCTTGAACCAAAACTCCAAAATGCAAATGATCGCCTAAGGCTAACCCACTTGTTCCTGTTTTGCCTATAATACTTTGTTTATTAATCATTTCATCTAAATCAACATTTTTAGAAGAACAGTGCCCGTAAAGACTATAAACACCAAAACCATGATAAACAATTAAATTTAAACCGTAAATCCCATTTTCAGCAGCAAAAACAACCTTGCCCGCGTTATTACTTATGATAGGAGCTTGTGCTACGCTTGCTAGATCAAGCCCCATATGATAAGAATCACTCACAAATTGCCCATTATAAGAATAATACCTATGATCAGCAAAATCCGCTACTTTCATACCATTTTTAAGAGGTAAAAATAAATTCAAATCAAAATTATCAATTTTTTCCTCAGGTACTTTTGAAGTGATTTCATGGATAAGTTTTTCATTACTATTTCTTAAAGTTTCATTGACAAACTTAAATTTTTCATAACGATTGAAATTATTATCTTTTGGAGCGTATTGATTTGCTAAATTCTCAATCTTTCCATCTAAAAATTTATCCGTTAGATTGATATTTGAAACACGATATTTACGATTAACAAAATAATACCTTATACGTTCTTTTGAAATATTTCCCGCTTTATCCGTAGCGATAACAAATGCACGAAATTCCTCATCTCTTGCATCCCAAGCAATCAAAGCCGCATAATACCCTTCTTTTACATAAGGCGTAGCTTTAAAAATTTTACCTTTATTTGTCTCTATATATACCTTATCTAAATTAGCATCATCAGCCTTGAAAACAACAGCCCCAGCACCGCCTTGCTCGATTTGGTAAGAATTGCTTATGATATTGATTTTTGGAGCCGTATTATCTACTAATACCGCAATTTGTTTTCTTGCTTCATTACCACTAAAAAAATTCCAAAAACTAGAATCTTTAGCTATCACCTCCAAAACAAAAGATTTTACATTTTCTTTGTAACCAAATTTTGGCAAAGCAACTTGTAAGGTAATATCTTTTAAATTAGAAATCTTTTCATCTGCTATAACCATTGCACTAGTATTGTCGTCTTTATGCAATATAATTTGTACATTTTTGATAGAACTTTCATCATCTTTAACATGCACTAAAATAGGTTTTTTAAGATCAGTATATACAACATCTGGCATTAAAATTTGAGGAGGATTTTTTTCAAAAATACTTAATCTTGAAATAAAAAAAATCAAAATTGCTATTAAAACTAAAATTAAAACAGATAAATAAGTTTTGCCTTTTCTTTTTGCCATAACCTTCCTTAAAAATTTTCGATGTTTTTGTTGTTTTTAGTATAAATTCTATTATATTTTCAGTAAATATCTAGCAAATTTATAAAATTTCTCTTAGAGTATTAGCCTGTTTCATCCATTCTCTTAATTCATCGTTTTTATCTAATTGTATCATTTGTTTACATCTCTCTAATTCTTGTTGAAAAAAATCAATAGAACTTAATAAGTTATCTTTATTTTGTAAAAAAATACTTTCCCACATTTGTGGTGATGATTTGGCAATTCTGCTCATACCTTTAAAAGATCCTCCAGCCAAATGAACAATATTTCTTTTATCCTCTTCTTTCATTACAAAATTAGCCAAAGAAAAACTTATAACATGAGGCAAATGAGAAATAATAGCAGCATGATGATCATGGGCTTTACTATCCATAAAAACAATTTTCATCCCTAAATGAGAAAAAATTTCTACTGCTCTTTTTTGATGCAAATCATCAGCTATTTCACTATCGCAAAGAACACAAACTGCATCTTTATAAAGCTCTTTAAAAGCCGCTTTTGGACCTGAATTTTCAGTTCCTGTCATAGGATGAGCAAAAAGAGTTTGTTTGATTAAATTCTTAGGCAAACTTTCTATAATTTTTCTTTTTGTACTTCCAAGCTCTATAATTGTTACATTAGAAGGCAAATCAACTAACTTTTGCAAAATTTCTATAATAGCATTAACAGGAGTTGCGACAAAAATCATATCACATAAAGCTAAATCTTTAAATTCTATAAGCTCATGAATAAGACCTAATCGCAGGGCATCTTTTTCATTTTCTTTACTTAAATCCATACCATAAACACAAGAAATAAGCTTATTTTCTTTCAAACAAAGCCCTAAAGATCCACCCATAAGCCCAAGCCCTATAATTGCTATTTTCATACTTTCTACCTTAGTTTTTTTGTTAAATTTTTTTTGCTATTATACAGCTTTTAATAAAGCTTTAGGTAAAAAATCAATGAAAAAACATCTTATTAGTATTTGTGCTTTAGTTGCTATAGCCAATGCAGCAACCATTAAGGATATTAAATTTATCGGATTAAACCACTTATCAAATACAAGTGCCATAAATATTACAGGGCTTAAAATAGGAGAAGAAATAAATCCTGCAAAAATCAACACTGCTATTCTTAATCTTTATAAACAAAATTATTTCGAAAATATTGCAGTAGAAAACAACAATGGAATTTTGGAAATTATAGTTACTGAAAAACCAACTATAGCAAAGGTTACTATCACAGGTATAGCTTCAAATGATAGAAAACAAGTTGAAAGTATTTTAGGGATTAAAAGAGGTACGCTACTTGATGAAGGAAGTATAAAAGAAGCTATTGAACGCATTAAAGCTTATTATGAAGCAAAAAGTTACTTTGATACTATTGTAGAATACAAAAAAAAGACTTTAGAAAATACCGATGGGTTAGAGCTTGAATTTATAGTAAATCGTGGTGAAAATATCATTATTGATAATGTTCATTTAAGTGGAGCCAAGAAATTTTCATATTCTGATATAGAACCTTCAATTGTCAATAAAGAAAAAGAATTTATGGGTTGGATGTGGGGACGCAATGATGGAAAATTAAAAGTTTTTGAGCTTAGCAATGATAGTTCAAGAATTGCTGATGAGTACATGAAAAAAGGATATTTAGATGTTCAAGTATCTCCTCCTTATCTTAAAACCTACACAGATACTTATCAAGCAAATTTGACTTATTTTATCAAAGAAGGAAAGCCTTATAAAATTAAA
Organism: Campylobacter sp. BCW_4321; assembly: GCF_001763075.1. Taxonomy (NCBI): domain Bacteria; kingdom Pseudomonadati; phylum Campylobacterota; class Epsilonproteobacteria; order Campylobacterales; family Campylobacteraceae; genus Campylobacter; species Campylobacter sp. BCW_4321. The sequence continues at coordinate 16,440 of NZ_MJYA01000022.1, forward strand.
AGTATAAACATAGAAAATCCTTTATTTGATGATAAACAAAATGCACAAACCGTAAAAGATTTAAGATCAAGCGCTGGCAAAACTATCAATATTGAAGACATTAGAAAAGATGTTAAAACCATAGAAACACAAAGTGCTGATTTAGGTTATGCGTTTGTAGAAGTCTATCCTGATATTCAAAAAAATGATCAAACTCAAGAAGCTACTGTTGTATTTAAAGTAATCCCTCACGATAAAGTTTATATAAGAAATGTTATTATTTCAGGAAATTCACGCACTGTAGATCGCGTCATACGCCGAGAATTATATATAACAGAAGGTAATTTATACAATAGAACAGACTTAAGCGAGTCAAAAAATGCTTTAAAAAGAACTTCTTATTTTGACGATGTGAATATCAAAGAAGAAAAAGTTGACGATACACATATTGATTTGATTGTTGATGTTAAAGAAGCTTCTACAGGAGCTATTTCTGGAGGCATTGGCTATGGATCAAGCGATGGTATTTTACTTAATGCTTCTTTATCAGATACAAATATTTTTGGTTCAGGGATAAAAAGCTCTGTAAGCGTAGATAAAAGCGATGATACCTTATCAGGAAGGATTAGTCTCATAAATCCACGCGTTCTTGATAGTCAATATAGCCTAGGTGGAACACTTTATTCAAATGACTATGAATGGGATAATTATTCAGAAAAAAATTACGGCTTTGATATAACAGTTGGACGCCAATTTGCAAGATACTATAATGTAAGCTTAACTTATAATCTTGAACAAAGCGATATTTATCACTTAAGTCCAAATCTTTTAAGAACAGGATATGAACTTGGCAAAAGTATTAAAAGCTCTATAACTCCAGCAATCACCTTTAACAATACAGATGATTATTATCTGCCACGATCAGGTATCATTGCTTCAACTAGTTTAGAATACGCTGGACTTGGCGGAGATCAAGAATTTATTTCATCAAGCTCTAAATTTAACTTTTATCAAGGTTTGCAAGACTATATAGGATATGATCTTATTTATCGCTACAAAGCAAGCTTTTATAAAGTATGGAATGAAGGTTATTTACCAATTAACCAAAGAATTTATTTAGGTGGTATTAGATCGATACGCGGTTTTGAAAGCAGAACAGTAAGCCCTAAAAACCAATGGGGAGATGAAGTGGGAGGAACCATAGCTTTTGCCAATTCCGTAGAACTTAGTTTTCCTTTGATTGATAGAATTAAACTTCGTGGTAGCGTGTTTTTTGATTATGGTATGATAGGACGCAAAAATTTAGATGAAATAAAAAGAATGAGTACAGGTATAGGCATTGAATGGATTACACCAATTGGACCTTTACAACTTGTATTTGCCAAACCTCTTAATGATAAAAAAGGTGATGATACTAACAGTTTTGAATTTAATCTTGGAACACGCTTTTAATGAAAGAATTTTTAGATGCTTGCTTGAATGCAAATTTGCAAATACGCAAGTATCTAAACAATATCCCACAAAATGATCTTAAACTTTGCTCTAAATTAGGCTATGATGAAAATCAAGGCTATGAGCTTGACTTAAAATGTGAACAAATTTTCATAAAATATCTTAGTTGTTTTGGGCAAATTTTTTCTGAAGAAAGTGGCTTGATCGGGAAAGATAACCCAAAACAAATGATTCTTGATCCTTTGGATGGAAGTTCAAATTTTGTTTCTAAAATACCATTTTATGGAACTTCTATAGCTCTCATAGAAAAAGATCAGGCAAAAAGCGCTTTTGTTTGCAATCTTGTCAGTCAAGAAATTTTTGCTTTTAATAACAATCAAGCTTTTAAATCTAATCTTTTCGATCCAAAATACTCACCCTTAACACCTAATCTATTTTCTAAAATAGGTATAGTTGAAAAAATTTCACTTTATCCAGAACTTCTCGATTTTTTAACAAAAAATCAATTAAAATTTCGCTCTTTGGGCGCAACAGCTTTAAGTCTCGCTTATGCTTCGTATTTTAGTTTTGTATTAATTCTTGGAAAAACACGAATTTTTGATACAGTAGCTGCTTTAACAATTCATCAAAATTTATATATAGAAAAAAATGAAAATTTCCTTCTACTAAGCCAAGACAAGAAAATTTTTGATATAATCTTAAAATTTTTAAAAAATAATTAGGTGAATATATGAATTTTGCAGATATTTTTTCAAAAATAAGAAGACAACAACCTAGCGTTAAAGAAGCTCCAAATCACTGGGTAAAATGCCAAAGTTGTCATGCTTTGATGTATTATAAAGAAATAGAATCTTGTTTTAATGTTTGTCCTAAATGCAATTATCACATGAGAATTTCAGCTGATGAACGTATTAAACTTTTAAGCGATGAAGGCAGTTTTATTGAGTATGATGCAAATTTAGAAGCTATAGATCCTTTAAAATTTGTTGATAGCAAATCCTATAAAAAACGCCTTAGCGAAGGTGAAAGTAAAACAGGTAGAAAAAGTTCTGTCATCAGCGGAGAATGTGAAATCAACAGTTTAAAAACCCAACTTGTTGTATTTGATTTTTCTTTTATGGGTGGATCTTTAGGTTCTGTTGAAGGAGAAAAAATCGTTAGAGCTATACAAAGAGCTATCACAAGCAAAACCCCTCTTGTCATCGTAAGTGCAAGCGGTGGAGCTAGAATGCAAGAAAGCACTTATTCTTTAATGCAAATGAGCAAAACTAGCGCCGCGCTTAAACTTCTTAGCAAAGAAAAACTTCCTTATATTAGCATTTTAACTGATCCTACTATGGGTGGGGTAAGTGCTTCTTTTGCATGGCTTGGAGATTTAATCATCGCTGAACCTGAAGCTTTAGTCGGTTTTGCTGGTGCAAGAGTTATTAAACAAACTATAGGAGCAGATTTACCTGAAGGCTTTCAAAAAGCAGAGTTCTTGTTAGAACATGGACTTATAGATGCCATAGTTGAAAGAGGAGAACAAAAACAATATCTTAGCGATGTGCTAAAATTTTTCAGTGGAAAATAATTTGCAAGTTAATATCTTTTGTATTCAAAAAAGTGATGAATTTAAAACTTGGAGTGAGAAATACTCTAAACTTATTTCTAAATACGCCACTTTAAAAGAAATAAATGTTTTTAATAAAAAAATAGCCTTAGCTCAAAATTTAAATGCCATAGAAGCAAAAAAAAGCTATGAAGAAGCTTTTATGCCTTATAAAAAAGGCTATTGTATCGCTCTTGATGAAAAAGGGAAAGAACTTACAAGTATAGAATTTGCAAAACTCATCCAAGATAAAAATGAATTAAGTTTTTTTATAGGTGGTGCTTATGGTTTAAGAGAAGAATTTAATCAAAGTTTGGATTTTAGACTATCATTAAGCAAACTTACTTTAGCACATCAATTTGTTAAAACCTTACTTTTAGAACAAATTTATCGTGCATTTTGCATCAACAACAATCACCCTTATCACAAATAGAAAGTTTTAAAATGAAAAAAAATGAAATACAAAATTTCAAAAATATTTTAGAAGAAAGAAAAAAAACCATCTTAGAAAATTTGCAAAGCAATTCAAATGAAATCGAAGCTCTTCACAATAGCGTCCCAAGCGATAGTGTAGATTTTTCTATCATAGAAACAGGCTCTCAAATTGACTTTACTATCAGCACCAATCTCAAAGAAGAACTTATAGAAATCGAAAATTCTTTAGATAAAATCAAAAACGGCACTTATGGAATTTGCGAATCTTGCGATGATGAAATCGACTCTCAAAGACTAAAAGTCAAACCTCACGCAAGATATTGTATCACTTGCCGTCAAATTGCAGAACAAGGAAAAAAACATGAAAATTAAACTCTTTTTACTTGCAAGTTTTATTTATATAGCACTTATTTTTGCCTTTGCTTGGCATCTAGAACTAGGAAGCTATACTCTAAATATCAGTACTTATACCTTTGAACTACCTATTATGATATGGCTTGTTATTCCTTTATTTGTTTATATGATTTTAGCCGTTTTGCACATAGCATTTTATGGATTTTTGCGTTATTTAAAATTTAAGCATTTTTTTAAAGATGCAACTAAATTTGAAGCTTATACTCAAGATTTGCTCCTTGAAAAAGATCTTAAAACCACTTTTCAAACAAAAGAATTTAGAGCTGTGGCACAGCTTTTTAAAACCCTAAAAACACATGAAAAAATTCCACACTCAAATAAAATCAATGAAATTTTAGATCTTATTGATGGTTTAAATAAAAACGAATTTTTTAACCTTAGTAAATTTAAACTCGAAAATAACAATGTTTTATATTTGCAAAATGAAAAAAATCATCTCAAAAACGATGCAAATTATGCCTATAGCAAACTTAAAAACCTTAATGAAATCAAAGATGAATTTGAAGAAATTGCTTTTAATACTCTTATAGAAAAAGCTAGTTATGAACAAATTAAAAATGTAAAAATCCCTAAAAAGCCTTCTGAAGTTCTCACACTTATCAAGCGTTTTAAAGAAGGAAATTTAGAACTTAGTGCAGCAGAATACGAAGTTTTACTTTCACACAATATACTAAGCGAAAAAGACTATCTTAACGCAGCAAAACTAAGTACTAAACTTTTAAATCCTGATGCTATTTTAGGAATTTTTAACAAAATTAAAAATGAAAAAAGCGAAGCTTTAAGAGCACATTTATATCTTTTAGCTGAATTTGGACTTTTAGATGAGTTAAGAGAGCAAATTCACAATGATGATAAGAAATTTAATGATTTTAAGGCCTTTTTAGCCTTGCGTGAAAAAAATATCAAAATCAATCTAAACCAACTCATACAATGATAGATTTTAGCAAAAAACCTTTATTTTTAGCTCCTATGGCAGGTTTTTCAGATCTGCCTTTTCGTAATGTAGTAAAAAAATTTGGTGCTGATATCACCATAAGCGAAATGATAAGTTCTAATGCCTTAGTTTATGAAAGTTCTAAAACTCTACATATGCTAGAAAGAGCTGAATTAGAAAATCCTTATATAGTCCAAATTGCAGGTGGAGATAAAGAAGTGCTAAAAAAAGCAGTGCAAATGCTAAATGAAATGGATTTTGTAGATGGGATTGATTTTAATTGCGGTTGCCCTGTAAATAAAGTTGTTAAACAATGCGCTGGTAGTGCTTTGCTAGAAAAATTAGAGCTTTTTAAAAATCTTGTAGGAGTAATTAAAGAAAACAATAAAAAAAGCCTTACAAGTGTGAAATTTCGACTAGGATTTAATGAAAAATATCCTGAAAAAATGGCTAAAATTTGTGAAAGCTTGGGGGTGGATTTTGTAAGCATCCACGGACGCACAAGAAAACAGCTTTATAGCGGAAAAGCCGATTATGAATCCATTGCCAGTGCTAAAGCGAGCGTGAAAATTCCTGTGATTGCAAATGGTGATATTAACGCACAAAACGCTAAAGAAGTTTATGAAATCACAAAATGCGATGGACTCATGATAGGGCGTGCAAGCGTGGGAAATCCTTGGATATTTTATGAAATCAAAAGCGGTAAAAGCGTAGATGAAAAACTCAAAAAAGAAATCATACTCACTCATTTTGATGAAATGATAAAACACTACAAAGATCAAGGCGTAAGTATATTTCGCAAACATTTACACGAGTATTCTAAAGGCTATAAAGACGCTTCAGCCTTTAGAGATAGCGTTAATCGTATCGACAATGTCGAAGAAATGCGAAAAAAAATAGAAGAATTTTTTAGTTTAACTTGATCGATTTTTATAATTTAAAAAACCTTAAGCCTTAATATCTATACTTTTTGGTGCAGAATTTAAAGAAAGAATTTTATTAAATTCTCCTGTGTTATCATCACTAAATTTCATACCAAAAAGAAGTTCTAACTCATCGCTTGTGCTAAATTTACCTTCTAATAGTTTTTTTACAATCTCGTTTCTTACATTATCATTTTTGTAAGTTTCTTTGTTTTTACTTTCTGCTTGTATAGGTTTAAAAGGCTTTTCTTTGTCTTCTTCTGAAGTTTCTTTGTTATTTGTATTTTTTAAAGGATTGCTATAATCTACACCTTTTGCCTTTTCTGTTTCTTCTAGTGATTTTACAAACTCATCGTGCCTTTGTTTAAAATCAAGATATTTAGTTTTAAATTCTTCTAGGCTCATATTAGAATTAATAAGCTTATTGTATTCATCTCCTAAATTCTCAATAGTTTTTATTAGTTTATCATCTCCTAAATTTTTAGCTCTATTTATATAATTCCATATTGATAAACTATCTCCCATAGGATTGCCCCAGCCATCTTGCTCGTAGGAATATTTTAAGGGATTTTTATTCATAAAGGACAAAAATTCTTTTATTTCATTGTTGTCCGTATCGCTATTAAGTCCAGCTAATTTACCCAGTAAGGTTGTTTGTCCTTTAATTGTGCTAAGATTATTTATAAAAAACGCAATTAAAGCACCACCTTTAGATATTTTGTTATCATGTATTTGATATTTATTAGAACCCAAATCCGCTATATTTTTATCAGCAAGCTTCCAAATGAAAGCATTATCGCTTTGTAATTCTTGCCAATAATTTACCCCATCTTTTTGGGATAGATTTTTTAAATCCTGTTCTTGAAAGCTTTCTCCTAATCCCTTATCTTTAACAAAAGAAGAAAAAGAGTTATAAGCATCTCCTATTGTTTTGGCAATGTCTATTTGAGAGTAAAAAGGTTGTCTTTTAATAAAGTTATTTACAAAATTATTTAAACCATCTGCATAAATCTTATAATCTTTTGGCAAGCCTGCTGCTTCGTTGAAATCACTTGTAAAAAAGCCCTCTTTATCTACGCCATAGCCTAAAATTTTATCTACCGCTTGTGATTTATCACTTACAAGGTTATTATTTGCTATGGCATTAGATGATTTTGTATTTGAAGTAGTATTACTAAAAGTATTTGTGTAATTGTAGTTTGAATAAGAATTTATACCATTAATCATTTTTGCCTTCCTTGTAAATGAAATTTATTAAGATAAATCGGCAAAAATGATTTTTTCTTAAAATATCTACTCATAATTTAAAATATATAATATAAAACCTTCTAACACTCGAAGAAAAAATTCTTACTTAATCTTTTAAAGTCCTTATAATCAAACTTTTAGGCAAATTAAAATGCTCTATAAGTTCTTTCTCTTTTTCTCTCATTTCTCCATTATCATTTTCATGATCAAAACCTAACAAATGAAGCATAGCGTGGATAAAAAGCAAGCTTATTTCTTCTTCATAGCTATGCCCTAACTCTTTAGCCTTCTCTTTTGCCAAATCCACATTGATCACAACAGAACCCAAAGGCAAACTTTCATCGATATTTTCAAGCGGAAAAGAAAGTACATCAGTGGTTTTATCTTGTTTTCTTTGCTCTAAGTTAATTTCTTGCATTTCTTTACTATCCACAAAGACAAGCTCCACATCTTTAGGGCTTAAAAAACTTGCTATAGATTCTAAAAAATCACATTTTTCATCACTTAATATCATAAACCTTCCTTAATCAAATGATATAAATTTTCTATTTCTTCATCATCAAAAATCGCACAATTTTTACTGCTATAAAATTGTTTTAGTTTTTTCTCTTCAAACTCAAATCCTAAAGCACATTGAGAATGCGAAGGTAAAAAAGCCCTTAGTAATGTAATGGAATTTTGAATTTTCTCATCACAGGCGAAACAAAAAAAATCTTTATGCAATCTTCCTTCAAATTCCAAAATTTTTAAATAAGCATCAACAATAACACGCTTTGGATTTTGTTTTTCAAACCTTTTCACACACTCATCAAGTAAATTAAAATAAAAACTATCAAGCTCTTCCACATCTTTTAAGTGTCTATATAAAAGACGGATAAATTCTTGCCAAATAAGCATTTTATCCCTTTGCATAATCCATAAAAATCCCAAATGCAATACATCTTTAAGTCTTGGTAAAAAACTAGGATTTTCTTCTAAAGCAAAGTCGATTTTATAGCCGCTTAAAATACTAGAATGTCTAAGTCCATAAAAACGATAAGCCTTAATAAGCATTTTAGGACTTAAAATATAAACGATCAAATCCTCGTCTTTAACTTTTTGAGTATGAAGTATAAAGCCTTGCATTAAACAATTTCAATACCATAAGCTCTAAGTATATCAAAAGCGGATTTTTCTAAATTTTCATCAAAACTTGCACTTAAATTTTGGTGTAAAATTATCCTTGCATTAGGCTTAGCACCAAAAGCTAAAATGATATTACAAAACACACAAATATGAGAAACAAGCCCTGCAAAATGAAGTTCTTCATAATCGCTTTTTTGTATGAAATTAGCTAGTTCTAAGCTACCAAAAGTATTTTTATAAAAAATTTTATGAGCTTTTTGTAAAAAAGGTTCAAATTCCTTTGGCATTTGCCAACCCAAACTCTCTTTAATACAATGTTTTACAGGTAAATTTAAACCTTCTTTACTTTGTAGATAATGCTCATCATGCGTATCATAGGTTAAAAGCAAATGCGTGTTATTAAAATCGATTTGATTTAAGGCTTTAAGAATATTTTCTTTGATTTTTAAAGCCTTATCAAAACCTAAACTTCCATCAATAAAATCATTTTGATAATCCACTAAAACAAAAGCTTTTTTCATGCTTTTATGCCTTTTGAAGCCAAAAACTCTCCGTGTGTAAATTGGCAAAAGCGGTTTTTAAACTTGTAAAAAGCTTAGGATGATCTTTTTCTAAATTTGCTAAAAGCTGTTTAGCTTCTTCTCTAGCGTGGGGGAATTTTACATTTTTTTCGCTGAGTTTCATACCAGGACAAAATTCATTTCCTATCACGCTAAGTTCATTTTGCGTAGCATTATCCCTAAGCTGTCTTTCTCGCACAAAAATCAAAGGGCGTATCACAATTACACCGCGTTTGCTTTGATAAATAGGCGCTAAGGTTCTTAAAGCTCCATTATGAATAAAATTCATAAAAAAGCTTTCTGCTGCATCATCTAAATGATGGGCTATAGCAAGCTTGTTAAAACCTTTTTCAAGAGCGTAAGTATATAAAGCTCCACGACGCATTCTCGAAAAATAACTACAAAAACTTGAATTTTCTCTTATGGTATCACCTGAAACTTCATAAATATTTGAATCAAGCACGCTATGTCTAATGCCGTGTTCTTCACAATGTGCATGAAGATGAGAATAATCCTCGCCCATGCCATAACTCAAAGTTACCGCTTCAAGTTCAAATTTAAAAGGAGCATGAGCTTGCATACGATTTAAAAGATGGGCTAAAGCCAAAGAATCTTTCCCGCCGCTAAGCCCTAAAAGAACCCTATCTCCATCTTTAATAAGTCCAAATTTAGCATTAGCTTGTGCAACTTGGCGTATAAGTTTTTTGCTAAGATTTATCATAATTTCTCGCACATTTTAAGCACAAAATTGGCTGAAATTTTAGCTGAATTGATCACAAACTCATCAAAATCAAATTCAGCCTTTTCCCCTGCTTTATCACTCATAGCTCTTAAGATAAAACAAGGCACCTTTAAAGCATCACAAACCAAAGCCACACTTGCGCCTTCCATTTCACAAGCATCCGCATTGAAAATTTCTCTAATTTTTGCTTTTTTTGCTTCATCGCAAATAAACTCATCACCCGTTGCAATAATACCTGCACGAAGTTTGATATTTAATTCCTTAGCAACTTCTAAAGCAAGATTGTTTAATTTCTCATCGGTTTTGATAAAAATTTCATTACCTGGAACAAAACCCAAAGGATGCCCAAAAGCGGTAATATCAAGATCGTATTGAGCTAATTTTGTTGCGTAAAGCAAATCACCAATTTCAAGTTCAGGATTAAAAGCACCTGCAACTCCTGTAAAAAGCAAAGCTTGTGCGCCAAATTTTTCTATCATCACACTAGCACTAAGAGTAGAATTTACCTTGCCGATTTTAGAATACGCTAAAACAAGTTCATGATTTTTATACTTTGCAAAATAATAAGTATTATTAGCGTGTTCTATTTTTGTATAATCTTTAAGTGTTTCAAGCAAAGGAGTGATTTCTTCACTCATGGCTCCTAAAATTGCTATTTTCATCATATAACCTTTAAAAATTCATCAATATCATTCATATTTGTTAAAGCATAAGTTTCTTTTGAAGTGATTTTTTTATTCAAACCCTTAAGCACACTTGCGCCAAATTCTATGAAATAATCTACTTCATTTTCACATGCCTTAATGCTTTGTTTATAAAGCACAGGAGAGATAAGTTGTGCTTTTAAAAGCTCAAGGGCTTCTTCTTTGCTTGTATAAATTTTGGCATTTGCATTAGAAATTACGGCTTTAAAATTTGGTTTTAACACCTTTTCAAGCTCCACACAAAGCTTAGCTGAAGCATTTTCCAAAAGAGGACAATGACTTGCCACGCTCATATTTAAAAGCATAGCTCTTTTAGCTCCTGCTTCTTTAAATACACTTTCATAACTTGCTAAATCAGGTTTTAAACCTGCTACAACGATTTGTCCATCGCAGTTATAATTTGCAGCGAAAATTTGCTTGTTTTCTTTTTGTGCTTTTTGACAAAGCTCTTCAACCTTTTCATCATCAAGCCCTAAAACAACCATCATACCCGCTTCAACTTTTACACAATCTTCTTGCATAAAAAGCCCTCTTTTATTGACCAAAGAAAGAGCCTCTAAAAAATCAAAAGCACCATTGACAGCTAAGGCTGAAAATTCTCCCAAAGAATGCCCTAAAGCAAATTTCGAACTTAAATCAGGTTTTTTTTCAAGTAAAACACTATAAGCCATTAAGGAATTTAAAACGATGGCGGGTTGAGTAAATTCACTTTGATTGAGTTTTTCGTTTTCTTCAAAAAGCAAATGTTTAAAATCAATCTTACAAAAATCACTTGCGTTTTGAAGGAGTTCTTTGGCTTTTATAGAGTTTTCATAAAAATCTTTTCCCATGCCAAGACTTTGTGAGCCTTGACCTGGAAATATAAACGCGGTCTTCATTAATGACAACCGCAACCGCCGCCACCACAGCAACCGCCGCCACCGTGTCCGTGATTATGATCGTGTCCATGTCCGCTTCCACAACCACAACTATGACTTCCTGCGATAATACCTGTAAGAATTTCATCTTCACTTGCAGCTCTAGCATCTACGATATTTAAAGAAAAAAGCAAATCACGACCCGCATAAGGGTGATTATAATCAATTGTCACATCATTTTCACTAATTTCTTTTACAGTTACACGAACAGTTTCGCCATTTTCACCTTCGCCAAAAAGCTCCATACCTACCTTTAAATCAATACCTGCAAATTGCTCTTTTGGTAAAGTTTGAACGGCATTTTCATCGTATTCGCCTAAACCTTTTTCTTTTTTAATTACCACATCAGCATTGCTAGGACAATCAAGCTTCATCACTTCTTCTTCTAAGCTTTCTAAAATCTGACCTTTGCCTAAAATAAAAGAAATAGGTTGAGAATATAAATTTGATTCTAAAACTTCATTTGTATTTGCGTCTTTTAACTCATAAAACATTGAAACTACACTATTTTTTTCTATAGCCATTTTATCTCCTTAATTTATTTTCTATTGGGTGAAGCTTTTGCTTCGGGTGAATTTGGATAATTAGTTTTTAAAGCTTTATAAAAACCATTTGCTGTTTTTGTATCACCTGTTTTATCCAATGAAATGGCAGTATGATATAAAAGTTTTGGGAAATAATCCCCTTTTGTACTCAAAGAAGAACTTTTTTTATAATAAACAATAGCATTGTTATAATTTTTTTGTTTATACTCGATCTCCCCTAACCAAAAATTTGCTCTTGCGGGTTTATACTGCTTTGTTATGAGAAAATTTAATTTTGCTTTGGAATCTTCAAAAGCATTTTTATCAACATCTTTTATCGCTAATTCTAAAATTTCATTATTTTTTTTCTTTTTCCAAGATTCATCAATTTGTTTTACTTTATCATCTTGGGTATTTTGAGCATTATTGTTTTCAATAGTACTGTTTGAATCTGTAGTTGAAACAACAACACTAGGTGTAGTAGCTTTAACGCTTAAATTTGCATCATTTAATTCGTTTTTAGAAACATAATTTGCATTAATAGCATCTACTAAAGAACTAAGTTCGGCTAAAACTTTTTTTACTTGCTTATTATTAGCTTCTTGAATTTTTCTACTTTCTTCAACATAAGCCTTTAATTTTTGAATTTCACTAGTAAAATTATTTTCAATATTTTGATTATTCTCTTCAACTTGACTTAATCTAGAATTTGATTTAGCATATTGAGAATTTATACCTTCTAAAGTGCTTTGTAAACCCTCGATTCTTTCGTTAATTTCATTAATTCTAGCATTTGTTTGTATATTTTCATTATTTAAATTATCTAACTTTTCTTTAAATAATTTTTCATTTGAAGTTAAACCATAAGAAGAATTGCTTGTTATATCTCCTGCACCAAAAGCTGAGCTTTCTGCATAAAGTAAAGTAGCTCCAAGAAGAGCTACTGTGAATATTTTTTTCATTAATTATCTTGATAATTTAAATTCAGCACGTCTGTTTTGCGCATCGCAAGCTTTAGTTTTTTCAGTGCACACAGGATTTGTTTCTCCATAGCTTTTAACAGCAATTCTATCAGCATTTACACCTTTAGCGATTAAAGCTTCTTTTACAGCTTTTGCTCTTTTTAAACCTAGAGCTTGGTTATATTCATCAGTTCCCCACTCATCGCAGTTTCCTTCAACAGTAATACTTACACCGCTTACTTCAGTGTTAAAGATATTAGCATTCGTGCTTACAACATTTTGCATATCAGGACGAATGTTGAATTTATCAAAATCAAAATATACTTTATTTAAAGTATCATTAAGTTGAGAAATTTTTGAATCAATATCCCAACCATCACTTCCACCTGAACCACGATTTGAATCAACACTACTATCACCGCTTACGCTAGTGCTTTTTGTGCTACAACCACTAATAACAACTGCAAGAGCTGCAATTGAAGTAAAAAGAATTTTTTTCATTTATGACCTTTCAAAGTTAATAAATTCTTACTATTATATCTAATTTTTAATTAATTTTAACCTAAAATTGAAATTTTTACCAATCAATTGATTGAATTTTTCCAACCCTAAGAGGAAAATAAAAAGTCTTATTTGCATTTACACGAATAACACCTAAAGCACTTTGCGCACCTAAATATTTAATAAATACTATACTTCCACCGTCACTAGAAAATCTTGGAAATAAATTTTTTCCATTTGCTGTAAGTTGACGAATATAATCACTATTAATTGACATCAAATAAATATTAAAAACACCTGCTTGATTTGGTTCACGACTTGAGTAAACCAAAAAATCTTTATAAGTCGAAACAGCCGAATTGTTTCTACCATGAAAAACAACTTGTTCAGCACTATTGCTATTTAAATCTTGCATAAAAATATTAGGATATCCTAAACGATCGCTTACAAATACCACTTTACTATCATCTGAGCCAATAAAATTTCCATTAACATCAATACCAGAATAATTAGTTAATTGTGTTAGATTTTTGGTATTTAAGTCATATAAATAAACATCAGGCTGATCTTTTGGAGCCATGGTAACAAGTAGTTTACTTCCATCTACACTCACATCACTTGCTACAACCATACCGCCGCTTGATAAAATTTTACTAGCTTTATTGGTATTTAAATCATAACGGTATAAAGTTGGCTTATCATGATCATAAGCTGTATAATAAAATAGAGTTTGTTCTTTATTTCCCCATTTTGGAAATAAATTAAGCCCACCATCAACAATAACTTTTTGATAAGTTAAAGTATAATCAGCCATAATAATTTGACTTTTCTTAGAGCTAGAATTTCTCGCGATCAAAATTTTATGATCCATCCAATCAACAGGTGCAAGTCCTAACGCATTTACAGAAGCTTTGACGCTTTTATGTGCCAAAAATGGATATTGCTCTAAACCATTTAAAGTATAAGTTTGCTCTGACTTATCAGAACCGCCAGCTTTTATTTTTACATTTAAACTCAAAGTGTTACCATTTTTATTTAAAGCGTATTCAAAAGTATAATTACTTGTCTCAGTTGCATTAGCAACAACTTCAAAGTTTGAACTTACTTTCAAATCGTTCACAATGATATTATAAAAGCTTTTCTTTAAATTCTCATCACTTAAATTTGAATTATCTTTAACAATAATCTTTGGTAAAACTACACCAGAATTAACAACATCAATCACTGGATCTTCTGCCCAAAGACTTCCTAAAAAGACTAAAAAAATTGCTACAATTTTTTTCATTTTTTTCTCCTAATCATTTTTAACTTTTGCTTCATCTCTTAAATTCATGGTAATGCTTATATTTTTATTTTGCGGAGGATAAGTAATAAATTTACCTTTTTGACTTTCTAAAAATTCAGCCACTTTAGCATCATATAAAGGATTCCCACTTTTTTCAACTGAAGTATAGCCAAATTTTCCATTTTCATCAATAAAAATTTTTACCTTAACAGAAATTTTTTCACTATTTGGATAATACTGAGTCCATCTTTGAGTGATAATACGCACAACTTTCCCTAAAAATTCATCATAAATTCCAATCTTTTGCGCCTTTGTGCTTTCGCCTTGCGTTGAACTTTCTTCTTGAAGTAAACTATCATTAAGTTGTTTTACAAGTTCGGAAGCTTGAGGTTTTGGAGCACTAGAAATTCCTGATTTAGCACTTGATTGAATTTTTGTAGTCTTTTCTTCTTGTATTTCTTTAATATTTCCAAAAAGCTCATTAAAATTACTTGCCTTTTGGTCAATATCTTCAGTTTTAACTGTTTTATTTGTAGTCTGAGCAAAAAGTTTTTCTATATCAATTTGCTCTGTTGGTTTTTGTATTTCTTTAGGAGTGTTGCTTTGAGTAATAACTTGTTTTGATGGTTCAGTAAGTTCAATATCTACAAAACTATCTTTTATATCGGTATATTGTATAGCAGATTCAACCTCGCTTACAAGTCTAAAAAAAACAAGAATTACTATACTAATATATATTACTAAAGCAAGTAAAAACGAATTTAAATTACTCAAACCATAATTTTTCATGATTATTCAGTCTGTAAAGCAACTTTATTAAATCCTAAATTTTTTACACTTCTTAAGACTGAAATAACATCGTCATATTTTAAGCTTTTATCAGCGCGTATAAAAACTGGATCTTCGGTATTAAATTGTGCTTTTCTTTGAGCAAGATTGTCAGCAAAACTTATAAAATCGTATTTTTCTTGATTTAAAAAAATTTCTTTTTTTGCATTAATACTAATAATTAAACTCTTAACAGTTGGAGCGCTAGTATTTTTTTGACTACCTTGTGGAAGATTAATTTTTTCTTCATAAGTAATGCTTGGAGCTGTTACCATTAAAATCGCAAGCAATACAAGCATAATATCCACTAAAGGTGTGATATTAAGTTCAGGTTTTTCATCATCAAATGGCATTTTTAACCTTATTTACTCGAACTTATAACTTTAATCTCGCTATCAATAATGCTTAAAAGTTCGAAAGCTTTTCTTTTAATGATGAGATGAAATGTATAAGCAGGAATTGCCACTAAAATACCGCAACCTGTAGCAACTAAAGCCTCGCTGATTTTAGGAGCTATGATACTTAAAGAATTTTGAGTTCCAAGCCCACCAAAAGTTTCAAGTATAGAAATAACTGTCCCAAAAAGACCTATAAAAGGTGAAGTTGAAGCAATAATACTAAGCCAAGTAAGTCCAGCAGAAGCGCGACGACTTGCTAAATTTTTATAGATTTCTAAATGATTTGAAGTTGTATCATTGCATTTTCTTAAAATCGAATCAGTACGACTTAAATCCTTCTCACCCAAGAGCAAAGTTTCTAAACTTTCTTTTTCCTTATTTCTCCATGTAGCCAAATAAGTCAATCTAGCAAACAAAATACTAAACGCTAAAATAAAATATAAAGAAAGCCATAATAAAACTATATAAGTAATAATACTTGAACTATTGAAAAAATGAAATATAGCTTCAAAATTCATTAATGCATCCTTGCATTATCAAGTTTTGAAAAAGTTGCCGCTAAAGCTGCATTATCAGAACTCATAGATTTGATCAAATCTTTTGCTTGAGCAAGATTTTTTTCAATCTCACTTTCATCACTTCCGCAAACCCAAACCGCACCCTTTGCTAGCACGCAAATCTTATCTTCATCTACCTTTGCATGCCCAGCATCAATAGCAATTAATTCATGATTTAAATCAGCTTTTTCAATATCAATTACTCCAGATTTTAAAGAAGAAACCAAAGCAGCATGTCCTTTAAGCACGCCAAATTCTCCTTCACTACCCGGTAAAGTAACAGATTTTACTTCTCCTTGATAGATTACACCCAAAGGCGTAACTATCTCGAAATTAATCAAATCGTTCATAAATTAACCTTTTAATTTATCCGCTTTTGCAATAGCTTCATCTATATTTCCAACCATATAGAAAGCATTTTCTGGTAAATGATCATATTTACCTTCTAAAATTCCCTTAAATCCTGCTATTGTATCTTCAAGGCTTATATATTTTCCTGGGCTACCTGTGAAAACTTCTGCAACGAAAAATGGTTGTGATAAGAATTTTTCAATCTTTCTCGCTCTTTCAACTACAAGTTTATCCTCTTCGCTAAGCTCATCCATACCTAAAATGGCGATGATATCTTGTAAATCTTTGTATTTTTGAAGCACTGATTGAACACCACGAGCAACTTTATAATGTTCTTCTCCAATGATATTTGGGTCAAGCATTCTTGAAGTTGAGTCAAGTGGGTCAACTGCAGGATAAATACCCTTTTCAGCAATAGCTCTATTTAAAACCGTTGTAGCATCTAAGTGAGCAAAAACAGTTGCTGGAGCTGGGTCGGTTAAGTCATCAGCTGGAACGTAAACAGCTTGAACTGAAGTGATTGAGCCTTTTTTAGTTGAAGTAATTCTTTCTTGGAATTTACCCATTTCACTTGCTAAGGTTGGTTGATAACCCACAGCTGATGGAATTCTTCCTAAAAGTGCTGACATTTCAGAACCTGATTGTGAAAATCTAAAGATATTATCAATAAACATAAGCACATCAAGACCCATTTCATCTCTAAAATACTCAGCCATTGTTAAACCTGTTAAAGCAATACGATTTCTTGCCCCTGGTGGTTCATTCATTTGCCCATAACATAGAGCAACTTTGTCTAAAACATTGCTTTCTTTCATTTCATTATAAAGATCATTTCCTTCACGAGTTCTCTCACCCACACCTGCAAATACAGAATAGCCGCTATGCTTAAATGCAACATTGTGAATAAGCTCCATAATAATAACAGTCTTACCAACACCTGCACCGCCAAAAAGACCTACTTTACCACCTTTTGCATAAGGAGCAAGTAAATCCACAACTTTAATCCCTGTTTCAAAAATCTCACTTTTTGTGCTTTGATCTTCAAAAGCTGGTGGATCTCTATGAATCGCCCATTTTTTATCAAAAGAAATTTCTTCACCTTCATCGATCAAATCTCCAGTAACATTGAAAATTCTTCCTAAAACTTTCTCACCAACAGGAACACTAATAGGAGCACCTAAAGCCTCAGCTTTTAAGCCCCTTACCAAACCATCTGTCATATCCATAGCAATAGTTCTAACTCTATTATCTCCTAAATGAGCTGCTACTTCTAAAACAAGTTTATGTTTTTTTCCTTCGCTTTCAAAATTTACAACAATTGCTTCATTAATTTGAGGTAAATAGTCGTTAAAATCTACATCAACAACCGGACCTAATACCTGTGAAATAAATCCTTGCATTATTTATCTTCTCCTTAAAATTTACTATTTCATTGATTCAACACCACTGATAATTTCTATAAGCTCAGTAGTAATAGATTCTTGTCTTGCTTTGTTATAAGCTAAATTTAGTTGTTTCACTCTTGCCTTTGCGTTATTAGTTGCATTATCCATAGCTTGCATTCTTGCGCTATGCTCTGCCGCCAAAGAATCGATTAACGCATAATACATATTATACTCAAAATACGTTTTCATTAAATCTTCTAAAAGCTCAGTTCCTTCCGGTTCAAGCTCTAAAAGAGAATTATGAGTCTGTTCAATACTCTTTGGTTCAACTGGAATAAGATGATTAATTTTAAGTTCTTGGGTAATCATATTTTTATAACCATTATGAACTAAAATCACTTCATCTGTATTTCCATTTAAAAAATCATCTACAGCAGCATGAATTACTTCACATGCTTTCTCATAGTCAGGACTAGAACTAAGATGGAAATATTTCTCTAACAATTCTATTTTTTGAAAATTAAAATATTCAATCCCAGTTTTACCTATAGCTCTAAGACGAATATTAATATTTTTTGCTTCATATTCTTTTAGCATTTCACTTACTGTTTTTAAAGTCTTAATATTAAAACCACCGCATAAGCCTTTATCTGCAGTGATAAATATTAAATCTACGGTTTTAATTTGTTCTTTTTTATGAAACAAAGATAAACACACATCATCTTCATTGTGAACAATTTTATTGATCTGAAATGAAATTTCACTCAAAATTTCATCGATTTTTTGTGCATAAATTTTTGATCTTTTAGCTGCTTCTTCTGCTTTTTTTAACTTAGCAGTAGAAACTAGCTTCATAGCATTTGTAGTCTTTTGAGTGTTATGAACACTTTTAATTTTTCTTTTAATTTCTTTTAAATTAGACATAAAAGACCTTATAAATGATTTGCTTTAAACTCATTAATGGCTTTAGCTAGTTTTTCTTCCAAATCAGAATCTAAAGCTTTTTTAGAGCGAATTTGCTCAAAAATATCTGGATGTTTTGCCTCAATAAAAGGATAAATTCCATCTTCAAATTCCTTAATTCTAGAAACAGCAATATCATCTAAGAAACCTTTGGTTCCTGCAAAAATTAAAACTACTTGTTTTTCAACGCTAAGCGGAGAATAAGGTGGTTGTTTTAAGAGTTCAACCATTCTTTGTCCACGTTCAAGTTGTTTTCTACTTGCCTCATCTAAATCACTAGCAAATTGTGCAAAAGCTTGAAGCTCTCTATATTGAGCAAGGTCAAGTCTTAATGTGCCTGAAACTTGTTTTGTAGCTTTAATTTGAGCAGCCCCACCTACACGAGATACTGATAAACCAACATTAATTGCAGGACGAATTCCTGAGTTAAATAAATCAGTTTCTAAGAAAATTTGTCCATCTGTAATTGAAATAACATTAGTTGGAATATAAGCAGAAACATCTCCTGCTTGTGTTTCAATTATCGGCAATGCCGTCAAAGAACCAGCACCTAATTCATCATTTAGCTTGCTTGCTCTTTCAAGCAATCTTGAATGAAGGTAAAAAACATCGCCTGGATAAGCTTCACGACCTGGAGGACGACGTAAAATCAAAGACATTTCGCGATAAGCTACAGCATGCTTGCTCAAATCATCATAAACAATTAAAGCATGTTTTGCGTTGTCTCTAAAAAATTCACCCATGGTTACACCAGTATATGGAGCTAAGTACTGTAAAGCCGCAGGATCTGAAGCGCCGGCATTTACAACAATAGTATATTCCATAGCACCATGTTCTTCTAGTCTTTTAACCACTTGTGCCACTGTACTTTGCTTTTGACCAATTGCAACATATATACAGATAACTCCTCGACCTCTTTGAGATATAATAGTATCAACAGCAACAGTAGTTTTACCTGTTTGTCTATCGCCTATGATAAGCTCTCTTTGACCACGACCAATTGGCACAAGTGCATCAATAGCTTTAATTCCTGTATGTAAAGGCTCATGAACACTTTTTCTCGCCATAATACCTTTTGCTTTTTCTTCAACAAAACGATATTCATTAGCATTGATCACACCTTTAGCATCAATTGGCTCACCTAAAGCATTTACAACACGGCCAATCAAAGCCTCACCTACTGGAACTTTAAGTAACTTCTTAAGTCTTTTTACAGAAGCACCTTCTTTTAAACCTTCTCCTTTTCCAAGTATAACAATACCTACACTCGACTCTTCAAGGTTTAAGGCCATTCCTTTATCACCATTTTCAAATTCTACCATTTCTCCAGCCATAATATTCTTAAGTCCATATACCTTAGCAACACCATCAGCTACAGAAATAATTTTTCCTGTTTCTTCAATTTCAAGATTTAAATCAAAATTTTCAATTCTTTCTTTGATTATTGAACTGATCTCATCAGCTTTAAATTTCATTTACTTTTTCTCCTTAGATAATTTTCAATATATATTCGTTTAGCTTATTTTGAAGAGCTTTCATAGAAAAAGAAAGTTCATAACCTAATTCTTCTAATTCTATTTTAACACTATCATCTTGACTGATTTTATTGATTAATTTAATATTTGCATCAAATTTTTTGTTAAGTTTTACTTCAAGATCTTTAAGATTTTCTTGACTTAATTTTTCTTTAGAATACACAATACCAACAAAAATATTTTCTTTAAAAGCTTTTTGTCTTTCAAGTTCTTTAACTATTTGAGGAATGTATTCTAATCTTGAATTTTCAATCAAAAGTCTTAAAAAATTTTGAAAACTAGAATTTTTAATATCAAAAAAAGAATCAAGAAATTCCATTTTTCTTTCTTTTTTAATCTCGTTAGATTCTATAACATTTTTAAATTTCGGCAAAACAAAAGCAGAATTTAAAATACACAAATTCTGATAAAAATCATTTATATCAGCTCTTGAAGCTATCGCTTTTGCATATCTTCTTGCAATTATATTCTCCATATTTAAGATACCTTCTTCATCATAAGTTCTATTATTTCACTCTGTTTTAATGTCATATTTGGATCAGAAAAAATTTCGTTTAAAGTATTTGATACTAATTCTTTTTCCATTTTTCTAAATTCATAATCTTTCTGTTCCTCGAAATGTTTTTGAAGTAAATCCAACTCATCTTGAGTTTCTTTCTTAATATTTTGAACTAAGATTTCAGCTTCTTTTTTTGCTGTAACTAAAGCAGCAGCAGCATTTGCTTTCGCTTCTTCAAGTTTTTTCATCGTATCTAATTTCTTAGCTTTACTTTCTAAAAGTTTTTTTTGAATTTCATCAAGCTTAGAAGAAATTTTTACAATACGGTTTTTGTAAAAATTTTTAAATGGAGTTGCAACAAAATAATACAATATAGCCACAAAAATTAGAAAATTAATAGTCCTTGGAATAATATCATATTCTCCACTACCATTTGATGCACCAAAGGCATACAAAGGTAGCAAAAATATAATAAAGAATAACTTACTCATTTCTCTCCTCTTAAATTTTCTTTATGTTATTTTGCAAAGCCTGCTTAAGCTCAGGTAAATGTATGTTTAAATGTTCTTGCAACTCTTTTCTTTGAACAGCTAAATCTGCATAAAAGCTGGCCATTTTTCGTTCTAATTCTTCTTTTTTGCTTCTAAGAATTTGCTCTGCCTCTTCTTTAGCAACAGCTATAGCACTTTGTTTAATTTTTTGAATTTCTTCTCTAGTGTTAATATGAATAGCTTCTAGTTCATCATTCACACCTAAAACTTCTTGAGAATTTTCTTTTACTTTATTCTCATCATTTTTTATAGAATCATTTCTTTCATCCATAAATTTTAAAAGCGGCTTATACAGCATACTATTTAAAATAACTATCATAGCTAAAAAAATAGCCATAGTAGCAAGCATTATGGAAGGATGCATATCTTCAAACATAATTCTCCTTGGTTAGAATTTTTGAAGGACTATTCTACCATAAAAAAGCTAAGATTTTGGTTAAAACTTTTCAAGCATTTTGATTAATTTTTTAATTTTATCAATATTTTCTAAATGAATTACAAAATCATTATTTTTATTTTTGCAGTCAAATCCAAAGCGATTTAGTATGTGTTTTAATTTCTTTATTTCATCTTCAAATTCTTGATTAGGTAAGCTTTCATTATTTTTTATTTTTTTAACTATTTTTTCGGTATCTCTAACATTAAGTTTTTGACCTATTATACTATCAACCAACATTTTTTCATCTTTTTGATCTAAACCAACTAAAACTTTAGCATGACCCTGAGAAATTTTTCCAGAAGCAATCAACTCTTGAGTTCTAATATCTAAATTCAGAAGTCTTAAAGTATTTGTTATTTGAGTACGAGACTTATGAATAAGTTCTGCTAAATTCTCTTGAGTAATTTTATGAACTTGCATCAAATCCTTATAAGAATTAGCAAGCTCAATAGGGTTTAAATTCTCTCTTTGTATATTTTCAATAAGAGCCAATTCTCTAAGCTTATTCTCATCAATATCAGCAATAAAAGCTAGAATTTCTTTTTTTCCTAATGCTTTCACCGCTCTTAAGCGACGTTCTCCAGCAATTAAAATAAATTTACTATTTTTTTTAAATACAATAATAGGCTGAATAAGCCCAAATTCTTTGATAGAATTAGCAAGCTCATCTAAAGCTTCTTGATCAAAATTCTTTCTTGGCTGAAATGGATTGGGTGAAATTTGATCAATTTCTATCATAGTGCTTTGATTTTTATCAAAACCCAATTCTTTACTATAAACAGTATCCATATCACTGATTAAACTGCTTAAACCCCTATCTTTATTTAACCCCATCATAATTATCCTAATATAGAATACGCCAAATTTTGATAAGCAACAGAACCTGGCGATTTAATATCATAAAGAATTATAGGCTTTCCAAAACTTGGACTTTCTGCAAGCTTTACATTGCGAGGGATCACAATAAAGTCATCTTCGTTTCCATTAATAGTAAAAAGTTGTTTTTTAAAATTTTGTTTCAAATCATCTACAACATCTTTAGAAAGATTATTTTGAGAGCTATACATTGTCGGTAAAAATCCACGAACCCTGAGTTTAGAATTAATAGTTTTTTTGATAATTTTAATTGTATTTAAAACCATAGCTACACCCTCAAGCGCATAAAATTCACACTGTATAGGGATAATTACACTATCGCTTGCTGCAAAAGCATTTATAGTAATACTTCCAAGAGCAGGTGGAGAATCAATAATAATAAAATCATACTCATCAATCACTTCTTGAATTTGATTTTTAAGCAGCATTTTTTTTTCATTATTTTCACCTTTAGCAAGCTCTTGTTCTATACCTACAAGACCTATATTTGAAGGAGCTAAATGAAGTTGTGGCAATTCTGTTTTTAAAATAATATCTGAAAGCTTTTTTCTTCCTATAAAAACATGGTAAATATTATACTCATAATTATTACGATTAAAACCAAGTCCTGTAGTCGCATTAGCTTGCGGATCAACATCGATCAAAAGTACTTTTTTTTCAGCCACAGCCAAAGAAGCAGCTAAATTTACTGCTGTTGTAGTCTTTCCTACTCCACCTTTTTGATTTGCTATTGTAATAATTTCGCTCATCTTAAACTATACACCCTTTTATCACCTAGTAAAATTGAACCATCTTCATACAAAAAAGAATTTTCAAGTGAAAAAACTTTACCTTCATGATGGACGCTAAATTTTCTTGATTTTTCAAATTCTAACATATACTTGCTAAAAATATTCTTCCATAAATTTTTTTTTTCTACTTTTTGCAAAAACTCACTCACTAAATCTTTAAGCGAAATTTCTATATCACAAAAAGCTGTATTTTGGGGTGCAAATTTAAGATTTAAACCCATACCACCTATGATAAAATTTGAAATTTTAGCACTTATAACCCCTCCAGCTTTTTTATCATCTAAATATAAATCGTTAGGCCATTTAAGCCAAATTTTAGAACCTTTTTCTTGTAAAACTTCTTTAAGTAAATAAGCAAAATAAATACTCACAGAAGCTAAAGGTAAATCTTTTGGCAAGTCTTCTTCTTTAATACAAAAAGAAAGATGTAAATTTCCTTTAGAGCTCTGCCAAGAATTTTCCCTACTTCCAACTCCATTTGTTTGTTCTAAAGCATAAATAGCAAAATTTCCATCAATCTTTCCATTGCGTATTTGCTTGCATAAAAAAAGATGAGTTGAGTCTATACTTTCAACACAAACTATCTTCACTTTTAAGCCTTTTTCCATTTAAATAAGTCCTACCATCAAGAGCTTTTTTTCCACTTTCTTGAAGTTTTTTAATACGCAAAACTCCTTGTTTGCAAGCAAGCAAAAAACTTTCTTTTTCCAATTCTAAAATTTCACCCATCTTAGCATTTTGTTTTAATTCATCCACAAGTTCAAGCTCTAAGAATTTAAGTCCATTTTCCAAAAAAACTCCAGGCCAAGGAGTAAAAGCTAGATATTTTTGATAAAGTTCTCTTGCATTTTGCAAATTTATAAGTCCATCTTCTTTTTTGATTTTTCTACAAAGTGTTGCTAGACTTTCCTCTTGTTTTTTAGGGGTGATTTTATCAAAATTTAAAAGAGTAGTGAGGATGAGCTTAGCGGCCAAATTTGCTAAAAGTTCAAAAACTTCACTTGAATTTTTATCTTTTATATCACACTCTAAGCTTTCAAGTATAGCACCTGTATCAAGCCCTTCTTCCATGAGCATGGTGCAAACTCCACTTTTTTCATCTTTGTTTAAAATCGCACTTTGGATCGGACTGGCACCGCGGTATTTTGGAAGTAAAGAAGCATGCAAATTCACACAAGGTGCTAAATCCAAAATGGCTTTAGGTAAAATTTTTCCATAGGCAGCAACCACGATAAAATCAGGATTTAAATCCTTAATCTCTCTTATAATATTTTCATCTTTTAAAGAACTTGGAGTAAAAATAGGAATACTAGGATAATTTTGACTTAAAAAAGCCTTAGTATCACTTGGAGTTAAAATTTGCTTTCTACCTACGGCTTTATCAGGCTGGGTAAAAAGTGCTACGAGTTTAAAATTTTCATTTTCTACTAGTGCTTTTAAAATACAAGTTGCATAAGATGGAGTACCCATAAAAATAATTTTTTTCATTTTTTCGCTTTATGTGAAATTAAAAGTTTTAATTATAACTTATTTGATTTTAAAAGAGAATTTAATAAATTAATCACTCAAACAAAGTTCCACCTATCTGTTTATCTTCTAATAAAAATGTCTTTGCCGCACTTAAATCAAATCCACTTGCTAAAAACATTTTTTTATTGTGTTCAAGTAAAAATTTAGCTGCCTTAAGTTTGGTTACTATACCACCCGTTCCGTGCTCACTACCTGTTTTTATGGTTGCTTGTAGCCATTCTTCTTTGATATGAGTGATTTTTTCTAAACGTTTTGCATCACTAAATTCACTAGGATTTTTATCATAAAATCCATCAATATCGCTTAAAATCACAAGCAAATCCGCATCAAAAAAATGCGCAGCATAAGCACTTAAGCTATCATTATCACCAAAGACAATTTCTTCTATAGCTGTAGCGTCATTTTCATTGATAATAGGCAAAATTCCTAAATTTATCATCATATCGATAGCATTTTTTGCGTGTTTGGTAGCTTTTCTAGAGTCAAAATCCTTGCCTGTAAGTAAAATTTGTCCGCCTAGTTTACCAAATTTGGCTAAAAGCTCGTTATAAACACTGATTAAAAAAGGTTGTCCAATAGCGGCTAAAACTTGTTTATTAATGAGGTTTTTTCTATCAATATCTAGTTTAGTGTGTCCTGCTGAAATCGCTGCTGAAGTTACTAAAATCACTTCATATTTTTCCATGAGTTTAGCTAAAAATGCGACTAAATTTTTAAGACGCTCAAAACTTAAAGTGTTTTCTTCACTAATCACATGAGAACCCACTTTAACAACTATTCTTTTCATGCTTATTCCTTGAAAAATTTTTATAATTTTAGCCAAAATTTCATATAAACTAGTTATTGTTTGAAAAAATAGGGAGTGTTTGAAACTTTTAATATAAAACACTTCCTAGATTGTTAAAATTTTTATTTGTTATTTCTTAAAGTTTTAATTTCTTCTAAAAGCATGAATTTAAGTTCTTTAAGTCCTGTTTTTTCAAGACTTGAGACTTTGATTAAAAAGCTTTGCGGATTATTTATTTCTTTGAGATAATTTTCTAACTCATTAATGTTTAAAGCAATTTGCTCGGCAAATTCTTCTCCTAAACTAACACTATCACTTTTTGAAATCATGATGCCAAATTTACGCCCAAAAAGTTCATTGGAAAATTTTTCAAGTTCTTTTCTTAGTACTATAAATTGTTCTTTTAAAGGCATTTGCCTCATAGGATCTAGCACGAAAAGTAAAAAGCTCGTTCTTTCTATGTGCTTTAAAAAGGCAAGTCCTAAGCCTTTACCCCCACTTGCTCCTTCGATAATCCCTGGAATATCAGCCATAACAAAGGAATTATACTCATCTACATCCACGAGTCCAAGTTTTGGAGTAAGGGTGGTAAATTCATAATTTGCAATTTCAGGTTTTGCATTTGAAACAATGCTTATAAGAGTAGATTTTCCCACATTTGGAAAGCCCACAAGCCCTACATCGGCAATAAGTTTAAGCTCAAGTCTGACTAAGCGACTTTCTCCTTTTATACCAGGTTGTGCGTAATCGGGGCGTTGATTAGTGGCGTGTTTAAAATGAGTGTTGCCAAGTCCGCCTTTTCCACCTTTTAAAAAAAGCTCTCTTTGTCCTTCTTTGGTAAGATCGAGTAAAATTTCATTAGTTTGCGCATCGATAACTTGCGTTCCTTCGGGCACTATAAGTTCTAAATTTTCACCCTTTTTGCCATTTTTATTGCGCCCCATTCCACCAGCACCATTTTGTGCGCGTAATTCTCTTTTGCCTTTGAAATTTACAAGAGTGTGGGTATTATTATCACATACGAAAATAATATCACCACCATTTCCACCATCTCCTCCATCAGGGCCACCAAGTGGAACATGTTTTTCACGGCGAAAACTTACAGCACCTTTGCCGCCATCGCCTGAAGCTAAAGTAATTTTAACACTATCAATAAACATTTAAATTGCCTTTGACTTTAAATTTATAAAGCTAAATTTGAGTAAATAAAAGAAGTTAAATTTATAAATTTAAAGTTTTCAAGACGCTAAAAAAGCGTCCTGAAAACTTATGCAGGATATACAGAAACTTTTTTTCTGTCTTTGTCTTTTCTTTCGAATTTTACAAAACCATCAATTAGAGCAAAGATAGTATGATCTTTTCCCATACCTACATTGTTACCTGCATGAGTTGCAGTTCCTCTTTGGCGGATGATGATATTTCCAGCTCTAACAAACTCGCCACCAAATTTTTTAACACCTAAACGACGACCTATAGAATCGCGGTTATTTTGAGTTGAACCTTGACCTTTCTTGTGTGCCATTCTTTACTCCTTAAGCTTTGATATCTTTTACTACAACGCGAGTAAATTGTCTTCTAAAACCGCGTTTGAGTTTAGAATCTTTTCTGCGTCTTTTTTTGTAAATCACAACTTTTTTATCTTTTCCGTGATTGATCACTTCTAAAACAACTTTTGCACCTGCTACGAAAGGCGCACCTACCTTTAATTCTTTATCATTGATAGCAAGAACTTCGCTTACTTCAATACTTGCTTTGCTTTCAGCTTCAAAGTGATCTAGTTTTAGCTCATCGCCAACACTTACTTTGTATTGCTTTCCGCTGTGTTTGATAATAGCATACATTGCTTTTCCTTATAAATTGGTAGTACCATAAAGCACCGCAATAACGGATTTAAAAGCTTTAGTGGTTTAATAGAATTTTGATTTTACAAAATTTTTCTTTAATTTTTGATGAATTTAAGAAAGGATTTAGAGTTTGAGAAAAATCAAACTCTAAAAATTTAAAAGCCTAGATTTACTCCGCCACCTTCTTGGGTTTCATAATTTGCATCACGACCTATAGTATAACCATTTCCACTATTGCTACCAATTAAAGGTCTACAAATATCGCCTACTTTTACACTACCTTCTGTGATTTTTGCATAAGAAAGTTTAGGGCTTGTGCGAGTGATTTCAATACTTCCTGTTTTGCTTTCTACTCTTCCTGTATTTTCTTTTGTATAAGCATCTTTTATAACCTTCCCAAGAGCAAAACATTCATAAATATCACCTTGATTTAAGCTTTGAGAAAATACTACTTCATTGTTTTCAACGCTTGCAACTTTCAAAGGATAAATTGCATTTAAAATATCTCCTGCAATACGATTTGCAATTTGTTTGAGTGCAGCTTCATTGGCACTAAGGCTATCGTCTTTAATGCTAACTTTCATACTTAAAGTATTAGAAAATTTAATTTGTCTTGTAGCAAATAAAAACACGCGATAATCTACGATAACTTCAATTTCAGTTTTGCTTTTTCCTGTTAAATTGCTTGTTTTTTGCTTACCTTCAAGTCCTGAAATAGAAAACAATAAAATATAATCTGTTGCTAACACATTTTTAAGTTTATAAACTTCATCACTAGCTGCGTCGCCACTTTTGATTAAAGCTTTTTCCATTTCATAATAGCCACTAGAATCACGGTCTAAAACATTAAATTTACGACTTTGCAATAAATCAGAAATGATTTTTTGTTGCAAAGCTGAGCCTATACCTCTTTTTGCAACATCTGGAGTAGAATCAAAAACAGTAATACTTCTTCTATTATCTGCACTTAAACCTGGAGCTTGATACTTTTTTGTTGTTGTGGTTTTAAAAATCGTTACATTGGCTGTATATTTACCATTTACATCTTGTTCAACACTATTGATTTCATAAGTATCGGCTCTACCTTTGGTGGCTTTTGAAATTTGCTCGCTGTAATTATCTTGTATGTTTGAACCTGAATTATCAGTTGAAACGCTAGTGTTAGATTTCTTAAGAGAATTGATGCTTACTCCGCTCATTTTTCCTA
Source organism: Campylobacter sp. BCW_4321 (assembly GCF_001763075.1). Lineage (NCBI taxonomy): Bacteria > Pseudomonadati > Campylobacterota > Epsilonproteobacteria > Campylobacterales > Campylobacteraceae > Campylobacter > Campylobacter sp. BCW_4321. The sequence goes on from NZ_MJYA01000022.1 coordinate 45,277, forward strand.
TAGCTTCTATAATGGCATTGTTTATCGCATCTTCCCTAGTCAAGCCTGTGCCTTCGCCTGTGCTTGATTTTGTTGAAGTTGTGGTTATAACTTTAGCATTAAGACTTAGACTTAAAAATAAGCCTAAAAAAAGAATTTTAATTATTTTCATCTTTTACCTTTAAAAATCATCCATGCTATTTACAACATTAGAGCTTCTTTGTATGCTAGAAGATTTTTTAGCTTCATTTTTTGTTGTATTTGACTTTGAATTTAAAGCCTCATTTGTGTTAGCTAAATTTTCATAAGAATAAAATCTCACAGCTCCTACATATTCAATACCATTTTCACTTGTATAGCTCCATTTTTTAAGAGTACGAATACCACGAATTTTACCGCTTGCACTTGCTTTTATTTTACTACTTACTTTGTCAATAATATTTGTTATGTTTTGAGTTTGTTCTTGAGTGGAACTATCATTAACATTAATACTTTGTTTGATAATTTCCTCGTAAGTATCACCAGTTGTTCTTTCATCTTTAAGACTTAAATTTGTATTAATAAACTCTATAATAGCAGCATCAGCCATAGTAAGTGCTGTTTCTTTGGCTCTATCTTCTAAAATATTTGTTTTTTTAGCATTGCTAGGATCTGCTACATAACCCCAGTTTCCATAACTTAAAATAATAGGCGCACCATTTTCATCATAAACTAAGCGAATTCCATATTCATTTAAAAAGCCTTTTGTATCTTTTGGCAGATACTCACTTATTGCCTTGCCTTTACCCTTAATAGCACTCTGTCTTGCTAGTGCCATATCTTTTGCTAATTGGCGAGTTTTATTGGAAATAACAGCAATAACACCTACATCATACTCACCTCTTCTTTGTGTAACTATAGTTTGCACAGGAACAAGTCCACTCATAGAACCTATGGCATTTGTCATAGTTTTATTAAGAAATTCTTGCTTTAATAAAGTCTTTTTTCTGTCTTCGCTTAAAGAATTTGTATCTATACCTAAATCTTTTAATGCCTTATCAAGCTGAGCACCAGCTAATTGTGTAAGTTTATTTAAAATTTGATCAACCTTATCACCTTTTGGCAATTCATCAAATTCCTTAGCATTAGTAGAATTATCTGCTTCATAATTTTGAATCTTGCTTGTAGCAATTCTTCCAAAAGCATCTCTTATAAATTCGCTTTGTAAATTTAACATTGCTTTTTGATAAGCATTTTGTAAAGCTTGTGCAAATTGTGGATCAGTATCATTTACAGCAACAGTACTTTTTCCCGTATAAAAAGTTTTTCCATCTTTGGTTATACCATATTCTATACCGAAATTATCGGCAAATTCTTCAAAAAAATCTTCAATTGATTTTGGGGTAATATCCTTAGTACTTGCATCAGACATTTCATTTTGAGTATTTATATCTTGTTGTGTAATTTCTACAGGCTGGGAACCTTGTGCATAAAGTAAACTTGCCATAACTAAAGAGCCAATAAATAATATTTTTTTCATTTCATATCCTTTTAAAAATCATAAAAAAAGCTCAAGCTAAACACTTGAGCTAAAAATTTTATTCATAAATTAATTTTTATTTTACCAAGTAACTGATTTACTAGAACCAGTTTTATCAATAGTTTGCTCATCTTCCCAATAAACTAAACCTGATGTTAAATCAGTAAGTCTTAGTAAGAAAAAGTATTCTACTTGAGTTTTACCATTGCTAAGTTTTACATTATCTTGTCTAATTTTACCCGCAAGAGAAAAATCAGGCGATACCAATGTCCCTTTTTTTGCTATGGTTTTTTGATTAAACTCATCATTATCTCTTAATTCTCTTACATCTTCACTCATGCTATCAAGCGCTCCGCCTGCAGCAACTGCCGAAGTTAGAACAAATTTACCTGATTTTCTTAATGCAGAAGTGATTTTTGCGGTGAGTTTTTCAGTATCGATTCTTTGCGGGGTATCATTCACAACCCTACCAATAGCAATAACCTTTCTTGTACCTGGTTTAATATTTGCAAAAGCAGGATCGCTTAACATACTATTTATCATAGTTTCAGCTGCACTTTCAAAATCTTGTCTATCAAGACCCAAGGTTAAAGCATCGCCTTTTTTTACCTGACTTGCCTTTCCATCTGTATAAGCTGTTTGCGCACAACCACTAAAAAGCAAAGCTCCAATAAGAGCTGTTCCTAAAATTTTTGTTTTTTTCATGATTTATCCTTCCTAAAATGAGATTAATTTTTTGCTTTAATTTCTAATCTAAAATCCTTCGCTCTTGTATCAGATGCAAGTTTACGAAGAATTACCTCTTGTCCTGCTGGAATTCTAAGGGCTTGATAATCCTCATTTAAAACATCTCTTAGCACAAAACCATCTTTATCTAACCAATCTACTTTATAAATTACATCTTTAGCAAAAGTACTGCGTAAAATCACTTCAAATTCTAAATAACCATTGCTATTTATACGCTTTTGAAATTGTTTTACTAAACTTTTTGGTAAATTTGAACCTAAAATTACAGTATTTTGATTTGAATTTATTTGATAACTTGGTGCACAAGCACTAAGTAAAAACATTAAAATAAATAAAATAATTTTTTTCATCTTTTAGCCTTATTTTTCCATGATAGCAACACTTGCAGGTAAATACGGAGCAAAAGAACGCACTACAACAAGAGCATTTTTATTTTTATCCAATGATTTTTGAAACAAAATATTGCCTTGTGGATCTTTGATTTCTAAATTTCCGTCGTTTTCTATTGTTGCTATGGCAATACTTTTTGGTAAACCTCTCCAAGAACGCACATCAGCTTTGTTGGTTGCAGCAGTTGCTACTGCTGTTGCAAGACTTAGCCATCCACCTGTAGAGTCATTATTTGCAACAGCTACATTTAAAGTGGTTTTAATTATAGTTTGAGCTAAGGCTTTAGCAATCATTGCAGGCATATTTATTTTAAATTCAGTAGCGACAATATTGTCTAAATCTACAAAATCATTTGTATTTTGACCATTTATATTTAAATTTGCAAAAGAAGCTTCCCTTTTTTTCAAGGTTTGTAAAGCAATATTTGTGCTAATAATTTTTTTATCCACTATAAAAGGTAAGGTTAAAGCAAATTCATCCTTAACTACACCAAATCCATTTTCATAAACTACAAAAACATATTTTTTAGCTTTTTTGACTTTTATTTTTGTGGCATATTCTTTAAAAATTTTAGCCTCTTTTTTGATAGTTTTATTTTTTGGATAAATAATAGCTACTTCTCTAAATAAATCTGCAGCTTTTCTATAATCTTTATCCATAAAGAAAAATATTGAAGCAAGATAAGTCGCATAAGGATTTATGAAATTTTTTGTTGTATCAAACTCTTTAAATAAGTTATCGTATTGTGCTTCTATAACTTTTGAGTTTTCATTCATATTTTTATCATAATTTTTATCTTCTTTTGCCTTATCTAAATCAGCACGATTTTTCTCAATTTCTTTAGCAAAATATTCTTTTGCCTTATCTTGACGCATTAAAGCACGATTAAACTCAACTCTTGCATTTTCATAATCATCTTCTTCCATATAGTTTAGAGCTTTATATATATTAACCATAATTCTTTCATATAAAGAACCATCATAATCAACTATAGTATCATTAAGCAAGGTTGTACCAACAAATTTAGCTGCTTTAGAGCCTACATTTTCTAAATCCACATCATATTTATAAGATTCTTCCACAGCATCAAAAAATACATTACTTTTGTTAAAATCACCACAATTTCTAGCAATCAAACCTGCATTTAATCCTGTATAAATGACATCATCATTTTTTTTAATTTTTTCTAAATTTTGATTGAAAAAATCATCACCACAATATTTTTGTGTTAAAGCATTTTCAAATGTTGTATTTTGTTTAACCTGATTAACACAAGCTGTTAAAAAAAGGCAAACAATACCTGAAAAAATCAACCCAACTTTTATCTTCATTAAATTCCTTTCTTAAAGAAAATTAAAAATGAATATTATAGCGTAGTATATACTTAAAAACTAATGAAAAAATTTTCACCCTAGGAGAAAAACCTAGGGTTTGATTTAAATAAGCATAGGAGCTAATACAAAGCCTAATGCTACAGCAATTGCAATAGCTAAAACTCCTGGTATAAAGAAAGAGTGATTAAATATAAATTTACCAATTCTAGTCGTTCCTGTATCATCCATTTGCACAGCGCCAAGTAAGGTTGGATAAGTTGGAAGCACAAAAAGTGCTGAAACTGCTGCAAAACAAGCTACAAGCATATAAGAATCATGCGGATTTGTTGCTGAAATTCCTAAAGCGGTGATAATTACAGGTACAATGGCCTTTGCGGTTGCTGCTTGAGAATATAAAAGCATACTTGCAAAGAAAAATGCAACTGCTAACATAGCAGGGGTTTGTTTAACCCAGTCGCCTGCTACTTCTTTAATAGAAGCTTCGTGTCCTGCAACAAAAGTATTTCCAAGCCATGCTACACCAAAAACACAAACACAAGCAGTCATACCACTTTTAAATACACTGGTATCAAGAATTTTACCTGGTTCAACTTTACAAAGCCAAGTGATCAAAGTTGCTGCAGTAAGTAAAAAGCTCATAATAGCTGCATCTCTTGGAACCACAACAGGATCAATCCATTTAATATTACTTGAAATTGCAGTTGCATAAAGTACAACTGCCAAAACAGTGATCAAGAAAATTCCTACTGAAAGTTTAGCACCTGGTTTATCTTCACCATGTAAAATAGCTCCTGCATCTTTAACAAGTCCTGCTTTTAAGCGTTCTTGATAAACGCTATCTTTGCTTAAATCCATAGGAGTGATTAAACTCACTATAAAAGCTGTAAGCATACAAGCTATAAAAGTTGTACCGATCCAAATTCCAATTAAAGTTGGATAATTCCATCCAAGTGGCTCTAAAACGCCGCTCATATAAACCACAGCTGCACTTACAGGAGAAGCAGTGATTCCAATTTGCGAAGAAACAACCATTAATGAAAGTGGAACACTAGGTTTTATGTTTTGAGATTTTGCAACATCAACTACAACAGGCATTAAAGAAAATACTGCATTTCCTGTTCCTGCTAAGATTGTAAGCAACCATCCACAAGCTGGAGCTAAATAATTTATAAATTTAGGGCTTGATCTTAAAATTTTTTCTGTCACCCTTACCATATAATCAAGTCCACCTGCTTGTTGCATAGCAGAAATTGCTGCAATAGCTGCAGCAATAATTAAAATAACATCCCAAGGAATATTACCAGGTTTCATACCTAAAACAAGTCCTAGTATAACTACACCCAATCCTCCAGCATAACCTATAGCAATACCGCCTAGGCGAATACCGATAAAAATTGCCCCAAGAAGGACGATTACTTGCAAAATTATCATTATATCCATATTAAATCCTAAAATGCTATTTTTTAGCTTCCATGTGAGGATTTAGCATATTTGATGGTGTTAAAATTTCATCAATTTGTTCTTTACTTAAAAGCCCTCTTTCAAGCGCAATATCAGCCACTCTTTTTCCAGTGTTCATTGCCTCTTTAGCTATAGAAGCTGAATTTTCATAACCAATATAAGGATTTAAAGCTGTTACTATACCTACTGAATTATAGACAAAGTCTGAACAAATTTTTTCATTTGCAGTAATACCATCTATACATTTATCAGCTAAAGTATACATTGCTTTTTCTAGCATTACAATAGAATTAAATAAGCTATATGCTGCAACTGGTTCAAAAACATTAAGTTGTAATTGTCCACCCTCGCAAGCAAAAGTTACAGTTACATCTGCTCCAATAACAAAATAACAAACTTGATTAACTACTTCAGGAATAACAGGATTTACCTTACCTGGCATGATAGAACTACCTGGTTGCATTTTTGGAAGATTAATCTCATTAAGACCACATTTTGGACCACTACTTAAAAGTCTTAAGTCATTACATACTTTAGAAAGTTTTGTTGCAACACGTTTTAAAACACCTGAAATTTGTACATAAGCTCCCGTATCTTGAGTCGCCTCGATCAAATCCTCAGCCACAGTATATTCAAAACCTGTCACTTCTCTTATTTTTCTTTCTACAACCTTCGGATAATCAGGATGAGAATTAATTCCCGTTCCAATAGCAGTTCCACCCAAATTGATCTCTAAAATCAATTTTCTAGCTTCTAATACTCTTTGTATATCTTCACCTATCATTACGGCAAAAGTTTTAAATTCACGACCTAAAGTCATAGGTACAGCATCTTGCAGTTGGGTTCTACCCATTTTAAGAACATCTTTAAATTCTTCAGCTTTTCTCTCATAAGCTTTTTTCAGATGCTCCATAGCTTTTGCCAAATCACTTAAATAATCATGCAAGGCAAGGTGTAAAGCTGTAGGATAAGCATCATTAGTACTTTGGCTTAAATTAACATGATCATTTGGATGAAGATATTGGTATTCACCTTTTTTATGACCCATAAGTTCAAGTCCTATGTTTGCTATAACTTCATTAGCATTCATATTTGTACTTGTTCCAGCACCTCCTTGGATCATATCTACTACAAATTGATCATAATACCCGCCTTCTAAAATTTTATCACACGCTTTAATAATCGCATCTTGGATATTTTTATCCAAAAGACCTAATTCATGATTTGCCATAGCTGCAGCTTTTTTTACTCTAGCCAAAGCTCTAACAAAGCGAGGAAAATCTTTTAATCTATCATGAGAAATATCAAAATTTTCAACAGCTCTAAAAGTTTGCACTCCATAATAAACCTCATCAGAGATTTCCAATTCCCCAATAAAATCATGTTCTTTTCTTGTTCCCATTTTGAACCTTTCATAAAAAGTATTTTAATTTAAAATCAAAAATTTTTGATTTAAATCATAAAATAATGATATTGCATTTTTAGTTAATAATTGGTTAATAATTAAAATACTTTCAAAATATAATAAATTAAGTATTTTTATATCCTAAATTATGTCTTTATATTTAATTTTTATTAATATAAAAAATTTTATTTACTTCAAAAAAAATTAATATATTTTTGCAAGCTTTTTTTGCTAGAATAAAATTTTTAATAATTTAAATAATTAGGGATAACATGGAAGAAATTACAATAAACATAGATAAGATTAAAATAAATGATGACTGGAAAGAATTTTTAAGAGACGAATTTCAAAAAAAATATTTTCTAGAAATCAAAAAACAATACCTAAATGCGATTGATCAAAATATAATTATTTATCCGCCTGCAAATTTAATCTTTAATGCTTTTAATTTATGTCCCTTAAAAGAAATTAAAATTATTATCCTAGGACAAGATCCCTATCATCAACCAAACCAAGCAATGGGGCTTAGTTTTTCGGTTCCAAAAAATGTAAAAATCCCACCAAGTCTTAATAATATTTTTAAAGAATTGCAAAATGATTTAAACATCGCTCCAGCAAAAAGCGGAGATTTAAGCTCTTGGGCAAAACAAGGAGTTTTGCTCTTAAATTCTATTCTTAGCGTTGAAGCAAATAAAGCAGCTAGTCATAGTTCGTGGGGTTGGCAAGAATTTAGTGATGCTATAATACATAAATTAAGCAATGAAAAATCAGGGCTTGTTTTTATGCTTTGGGGAAATTACGCAAAAAGCAAGGAGATTTTGATTGATAATGCTAAGCATTTGATTTTAAAAGCAGCTCACCCAAGCCCTTTAGCTAGAACAGGATTTTTAGGTTGTAAACATTTTTCAAAGGCTAATAAATTTTTAAAAAAAGTTGGTAAAATTCCTGTAGATTGGAAAATAGTTTAAAAAATTATTTTAAATTTTAATAAAAATATTAAAATATATTTATTTATTTAAAAATAAATCGTATTTCTATGAAATATATTATAATAAAACAACTCAAAAATTAATTTTTAAGGAGAAAAATGAAAACCATTGGTATTATAGGCGGAATGAGTTTTGAAAGTACTATTACTTATTATAAAACAATAAATCAAGCTATAAATGATAAATTAAAATCTTTAAATTCTGCAAAAATTTTACTTTACAGTGTTAATTTTGAAGAAATAGAAAATTTACAAAGCCAAGATAAATGGCAAGAAGCTGCGCAAATTTTAACTCAGTGTGCTAAAAAATTAGAACTTGCAGGGGCTAGTTTTATAATAATTGCAACTAATACTATGCATAAGGTTTTTGATGAAATTCAACAAAACATAAATATCCCTATTTTGCATATTGCAAAAAGCTCTGCTAAGGCTTTAAAACAAGAAAACATACAAAAAATTGGTTTATTGGGTACTAAATACACAATGACTCAGGATTTTTATAAAAAAATGCTTATTGAAGAAAATATTAGCGTTATTATTCCTAGCGATGAAGATATAAAAATCGTTAATGATATTATTTTTAATGAGCTTTGCAAGGGTAAAATCAAGCAAGAATCTAAAGAAAAATATTTAAATATTATAAAAAAATTACAAGAAAAAGGTGCAAAGGGAGTGCTTTTAGCTTGCACTGAAATTGGTTTATTAATATCCAAAAATGATACAAATATCAAAATTTTTGACACAAGCCTTATTCACGCCCTTGATGCTGCTAATGAAGCTTTAAAAGATTTATGATTAAAAGATGCCCAAAAGTAGGCAAATTGCAATATTTTGAAAAGATTTATACTTATATCGGTTTAAATCTTATCTTGCTTTATAGTTTGCTATCTTTTTCTAATTGATTGATATTTAGCATTATAAATTTATAGCTTAGATAAATTACTAAAGGCCAAGTCAATAAAAACAAAGCATGTAACATTTTTTCTCCTTAATATGCGTGATCATCGTTTGCGATTTCTTCGCGTGTGATTTTTACCTTATCCATTGCATTCCAAACATAGATAATATAAGCTAAAACAAAAGGTACAAGCAAAGACACATAAGCCATGACGCTTAGAGTATAATAGCTTGAACTTGCATTTTTTAAAGTTAAAGAACTTTGTAAATCACTTAAAGATGGGTAAAAAGCACTTTGACCTAAACCAATACTTGATAATAAAGCAAAAACTATTAAAACCGTTCCAAGTCCTAAAGTAAAAATAGCCTTAGAGCAACCTTTTGCTCCTTGAACCATACCTAAAAGCACTAAAATCACACCAATAACAAGCAAAACAGCAAAAATCATTTGATTTAAGAAATTATATAAATATAAATTCGCACTCATGCTTACAACTCCATTGATATCTACACTAAAACCATCTTTTAAGAAAATCCACGCTAAAAAACCTAAGAAAAAAGGTAAAAATAGAATGCTATTGATCATAAGTTTTTTCATAGCTCTTATTTTGATATTCTCATCATTGATATTGTTCATAAAATACGCTGCGCCTAAAAGCCTTGCTAAAAATACCAAAGCTAAGCCTAAGAGATAATTAAAAGGATTGAGTAAAAGCTCTAAGCCGTGCAAAGGATTTTGCCAAGAAACAAAATTATGCTCATTTAAGATAAATTCGGAACCGCTAAAAAAGCTACTTACTGCAACTCCGATTAAAAACACACCTAAATAGCCATTAATTTTAAGAAAAATTTCATAGGTTTTAGAGCCATAAACATTATTTTCTTTTTTACGATACTCATAAGCCACAGCTTGTAAAATAAAACAAAATAAAATACAAAGCCAAGCCCAATAAGCTCCGCCAAAACTTGTACTATAAAAAAGTGGAAAAGCTGCAAAAGCAGCTCCGCCAAAAAGTACGAGAGTTGTAAAACCAAGCTCCCATTTACGCCCTAAAGAATTGACTAGCATGGTTTTTTCAAGCTCATCCTTGCTAAGCTCATCGATTAAAGTTTGTCCACCTTGGACAAAAAACATAAAAACTAAAAGTCCGCCGAGCAAACTTAAAATCAACCACCAATAAATTTGCAAACCTTCGAGTTCTAAACCAAAAAACATCATTTTTCTCCTTTGCCCATAAGTGGAGTATGCTCTGCATGTGCGTCAAAACCTTTTTTAATCTGAGTAAGTATGATTTTAACTTCTGCAATCAATAAGGCTGTAAAAAGTACTGCAAAAATCCAAAATGAAATTTGAACATTGACTTTTCCAAGTTGCGTTGCTGCGATATGTACAGGAAGTAAGTCTTGAATTGCCCAAGGTTGTCTGCCTACTTCAGCAACAATCCAGCCTGCTTCAGCGGCGATATAACCCAATGGAATGGATAATAAACATACCCAAAGTACTTTTCTAAATTTCTCAATATCATTTGCCATAGTAAGATAAAGAGTAACGATGAAAAGTAAAAAGAAAAAACTTCCCAAAGCAACCATGATATGAAAGCTATAAAAAGTTAAAGCCACAGGCGGAATAGTATCGCTTGGTTTTTCTAGATATCCATAGCCAAAATCTTTAAAATGAGTTTCTAAAATAGATTTGTGATTTGCCATAGCTATTGTATCATTGTTTTCTTTAGCAAGCTTATAGTCTTTTAGAGCTTGTATAGCGATTTTTCCTCTATCGATACGATTTTGCATAGGTTCTATACCTTTGCTTTCATTTCCATAGATTAAATCTTCAATTCCTGGTACAAAAGAATTTGGATCACGGTTTCCTAATATAGAAAGAGCGTAAGGTATAGTAATGTCAAATAAAAACACACTTTCGTTATTATCTATGGTTTTTTTAGGGTTTAAGATTCCAAAAGGTACAAGTCCTGCACGATGTTCACCTTGATAAACCCCTTCCATAGCTGCAAGTTTCATAGGTTGAGTTTGAGTTACACGGTAAGCACTTTCATCTCCGCTGAAAAACAAAAAGATTGAACAAACCAAACCAAAACTAGCTCCTACAACTAAGCTTTTTTTAGCCTCGATAATATGGCGTCCCTTTAACATAAACCAAGCTGAAATTCCTATTACAAATAAAGCTGAAATCACATAACCACTGCCTATGGTATGTAAAAATTTTGAAATAGCCACAGGAGAAAGTGCTACTTCAAAAAAGCTTTGCATTTCATTTCTTGCTGTATCAGGGTTAAAGCTCATTCCTACAGGATATTGCATCCAACCATTTGCCACTAAAATCCAAAAAGCAGAAAGATTACTTCCTATAGCCACACACCAAGTTGAAAGTAAGTGAAAACCCTTACTTACTTTATCCCAGCCAAAAAACATAACTGCAAAAAAAGTAGCCTCTAAAAAAAATGCCATAATACCTTCAATCGCCAAAGGTGCACCAAAAATATCTCCCACAAACCAGCTATAATTTGCCCAGTTTGTTCCAAATTCAAATTCCATTATAATACCTGTAGCTACACCGATAGCAAAATTTATAGCAAATAATGAAAGCCAAAATTTGGTGATTTTTTTCCATCTTTCATTTTTAGTTTTTACATAGATAGTCTCCATGATAGCAATGATAAAAGATAAGCCTAAGGTTAAAGGCACAAACAAAAAATGATAAAGTGCAGTTAAAGCAAACTGCGCTCTTGACCAATCAACGCTATTAAGTTCGTTCATTTATTTTCCTTCGAGTGTAAGATTTTTGAGTACAAAAGTGCTTTTTTCTTTGTCGCTTTTAAAAATAGAATTAAAATTTACATCAAAAACAAAAAGTTTTAAAATCACAAACATAACAAAAAGTTTGATAAAGATAATTTTCCAAAGGGTCTTTCCAAGAGTTAAATTTTTAAAACCTTCTTTGTAAAAATTAAAAATTTGAGAAATACTAAAATATAAGTGTTTAAGATGCATGTAAATTCTACCTTTAAAAACAACAAAATAAAACATTTTAAGAAGCGGAAAATTATAATGAAAATTATGTTATTATTTTCTTAAAAAATTTAAATACATAATCAAGGTTTTTAATGCAAAAAATTAAAGTTTTTATTTTTTTTATGATTTTTTTCTTTAATGCATGTTCTTCTAAATTTTGAAAATGTAAATCCTTTGGGGCGTTCATTTGGAGAATTTGAAGATACTAATTCTTTTTCTTTAAAACTAGGACTTGAACCTATTTTTCCTACTAATCAAGAAATTCCAAGTTTAATTAGCAATGCTGATTTAGTACTTATTACTCCTATTTACCCCACCTTTAACTAGTAGCATCAACAATAATGCAATAAGACAACTTGCAAGTGGAGCAAACCCCTTAGATATCTTAATGATACAAGAAATAGGAACTTTACTAAGAATAGCCACTCCAACAGGACGCCATGTGCAACAAGATGGAACGCCTATTGATGAATATGAGTAGAATTTGAGGACTCTTTCAAGACCTGATAGGGTTTTTATTTATTATTCTCGCGTTGATGTAGGAGCTAATCGTGTAAATTTAGCTATAGTTTCAAGACCCATTATAGGAATTCGCGATGGAAGTGATGCTTTTTTCAATATCTATGTTTTAGCCAATGAAGGAACAGATGTAGGAGCAATTATCACAGCCCATAAATACACATTTTGTAAATATACCTCAAGTTAACTGGATGATAGCAGGGGATTTTAACCGTGATCCTTCTACTATAACAAATACAGTGGATAGAGGATTAGCAAATAAAATTAGAGTGGTTTTTCCAACTAGTGCAACTCAAGCAAACGGAGGGACTATTGATTATGCAATTACAGGAAATTTAAACAGACAACAAGCCTATACTCCACCACTTTTAGCTGTGATTTTGATGCTTGCAAGTTTAAGATCATTTTCCAGTTAATTTTAGAAAATTTTAGGACATTTAATATGAAAAAAATTGTTGCTTTATTTTTTATGTTTATAACTTTAGCCTTTGCAACTCCTACTGGAGATTTGAAAGATTTTACCAAAATGGTTTCTATAAGAAATTTAGAAACGGGAATTTTTTTAAGTGCCTTTAGAGATATCTCAAAAGATCCTATTGATCAAAATTGGAATATTAAAGAAATTGTTTTAAGCAATGAGTTAAAACAAAAAGATAAATTAGCTAATGAACTTCCTTTTGGTTATGTGCAATTTACAAATCCAAAAGAAAGCGATCTTTGTTTGACCATCCTAGAAGATGGAACCTTTGGAGCAAAATCTTGTCAAGATAATCTAAAAGATAGTAAACTAGAAACTGTATTTTCTATAATGCCAACAACAACTTCAGCTGTGCAAATTTGTTCTTTAGTTTTGGAATCTGATGAATGTATGGTAACTTTTTAATCCAAATATTCCTACACAAAAACGCTTTAGAATAGCCCCTTGCACCTTAGATCCTAATTTTTTATGAAGTAAACGAACTAATGATTATAACTCCACCTTTAACAGCTTCTACCCCTTTAGAATAAGATTTTTTCTTATTCTATTTTTATATTTATTTAATATTTATGATATTACAAAAATACACAAAATAATCAATAATAACACAATGTAATTTACTTTACTCTATAATTTTTTTATTTTAATTTAATTTTTTGTTACAATAAATTTATACATAAATAATTATCAAGGAGGAAAAATTGGAGCAAATTTTAACATGGCAACAAGTTTACGACCCTTTTTCAAACATTTGGCTAAGTGCTTTAGTGGCATTTTTACCTATACTATGTTTTTTAGTTTGTTTGGTTGTTTTAAAACTTAAAGGTTATCAAGCAGGTTTTTTAACTGTTATACTTGCTACTTTGGTAGCTTTATTTGCCTATAAAATGCCTTGGAATTTAGTGGGCGCAAGTTTTATTCAAGGCTTTACAAATGGTATGTGGCCTATAGCTTGGATTATCATTGCGGCAATCTTTCTTTACAAACTTTCTATCAAGTCGGGTTCTTTTGAAATCATTAAAAAAAGCGTGATGAGTATTACTCCAGATCATAGAATTCAAGTGATTTTAATAGGTTTTTGTTTTGGTTCATTTTTAGAGGGTGCTATAGGTTTTGGTGGCCCTGTGGCTATAACTGCTGCACTTTTAGTAGGACTTGGTTTGCGTCCTTTGCAAGCTGCAGGACTTTGTCTTATCGCAAATACCGCTCCTGTTGCTTTTGGTGCGGTGGGAATTCCTATTATTGCTATGGCAAATCTTGTCGGCATAGAACAGCATTCAGTTTCTGCCATGGTAGGTAGAATGCTAGTTCCTTTAAGTCTTACTATACCTTTTTTCATAGTTTTTTTAATGGATGGATTTAAAGGCGTTAAAGAAACTTTTCCAGCTATTTTAGTTGCGGCACTAAGTTTTACAACTACTCAATTTTTAAGCTCAAATCACTTAGGAGCAGAATTACCTGATATTATCTCAGCTGTAGTTTCTTTAGCGGTTACAACTGTATTTTTAAAATTTTGGAAACCAAAAAATATTTTTAGATTTGATAATGAAAGCAATTTCACTCAAGATAACACTCTAAGCTTTAATCAAATTTTAAAAGCTTGGTCGCCTTTTATTTTACTCATTGTTTGTATTATCATTTGGACACAACCTTGGTTTAAAGCTCTCTTTGATAAGGATGGAATTTTAAGCTATACAAGCATTACTTTACAATTTAGCAATATCACAACTGGAATTTTAAGCCCTTCTATCACAGGCATAGGAGAAGCTAAGCCTTTATCTTTGGCTTTAGGCATAGATTTAATCAATGGAAAAACCGTAGCTCAAGCAGGAACAGCGATTTTGCTTGCAGCTTTTTTAAGTATAGCTATTTTAAAAATCAAAGCTGAAGATGCAGCAGAATGCTTTTGGGCTACTTTAAAAGAAATGGCTATACCTTGTATTACCATAGGTTTGGTTGTGGCTTTTGCTTTTATTTCTAAAAATAGCGGTATGAGCACTACCTTAGGGCTTGCTTTTGCACACACAGGTAATGCTTTTTCTTTCTTTTCACCAATCATTGGTTGGATAGGGGTATTTTTAACAGGCTCTGATACAAGTGCTAATTTACTTTTTGGAACCTTGCAACAAGTAAGTGCTCAAAAACTAGGTGTTAGTGAAGCTTTATTTTTAGCAGCTAATTCAGTAGGTGGGGTCGTTGGAAAGATGATCAGTCCACAAAGCATTGCTATAGCTTGCGCAGCAGTTGGGCTTGTAGGAAAAGAATCTGATCTTTTCAAATTCACATTAAAATATTCTGTAGCTTTTATTATTTTAATAGGAATTTGGACTTGCATTATAGCTTTTTTCTTACAAGAAATCATCCCTGAAGTTATAGTGAAATAATTAAAAAATTTAAGTTTTGCTTCAACAAATATTCTTTTTTAGAATATTTGTTGGAAAATTTACTTTGCTTTTATTTTTATAGGATTAGAATATTTATCCTAAATTATCCCAAAAGGAGAGATCATGAAAAAGGTGTATTTTTACGCCACATGCTTAGGAAGTGCTGCTATGCAACAAAGCGTTTTAAATGCAATAAAACTTTTAAGGCGTGAAGGTATTGAAGTGATTTTTAAAAAAAATCAAACCTGTTGCGCTCAACCTTCTTTTAACTCAGGTTATTTCGATGAAAGTCGTAAGATTGCTTTATATAATGTGGATTTATTTGATAAAGATTACCCCATCGTTGTGCCAAGCGGATCTTGTGCGGGTATGATGAGTCATGACTATAAAGAACTTTTTAAAAATAAACCTGAATTTTCTAAAGTCAAAGATTTTAGCTCTAGAGTCATAGAACTTTCACAATACCTTGATGAAGTTTTAAAAGTAGATTATGAAGATAAAGGTGCACCTATAAAAGTAACTTGGCATTCTAATTGCCATGCTTTAAGAGTGCAAAAAAGCATACAAGCGAGTAAAAATCTTATCAAAAAACTAAAAAATGTAGAATTAGTAGAACTTCAATACGAGGAAGAATGTTGTGGTTTTGGCGGAACTTTTTCAGTAAAAGAGCCTGAAATTTCAAATGCTATGGTAAGAAGTAAAATTAAAGATATACAAAATAGCGGTGCAAAATATCTCATCAGTGGCGATGGAGGTTGTCTTTTAAACATAGATGGCACAATGAAAAGAATGGGTTTAGATATAAAAGGCATACATTTATATGACTTTTTACTTAAACGCTTGGAAGGAGAAAGACTATGAGTCAAAAAATTCCTCACGAACAAATCGTTCAAATTAAACTCAATGACAAGCAAATGCAAGAAAATTTAATGACTGCCATGCATACTTTACAAAAAAATAGACTCAATGTTATTGATGCTAGATTTAAAGACTGGCAGGGTTTAAGAGCTAAAGCTAAACAAGCTAAAAACAATGCCTTAATGAGTTTAGAAGAAAGGCTTTTAGAATTCGAAAAAAATGCTACAAAAAATGGCATTAAAGTGCATTGGGCAAGTAGTGATGAAGATGCCTGTGAAATCGTCTATGAAATCATGAAAGAAAAAAATATTACCAAGCTTTTAAAAGGTAAATCTATGGCAAGCGAAGAAATAGGCCTAAATCACTACCTAGAAAAAAAAGGTTTAAAAGCTATAGAAACCGATCTTGGAGAGCTTATTTTACAGCTTAATGAAGAGCCTCCTTTACATATAGTTGTACCTGCTATACATAGAAACCGCCATGAAATCGGAGAAATTTTCAAAGAAAAATTAGGAGCGAATTTAGAAAACAATGAACCTGAAAGTTTAAATGCGGTAGCTAGAGAGCATTTAAGAAAAGATTTTGAAGGCTTAAAACTTGGACTTAGTGGGGTCAATTTTGGCATGTCAAGAGAAGGAGCTTTTTGGCTTATAGAAAATGAAGGAAACGGTAGAATGTGCACTACAGCACCTGATATTCATATCGCACTTTGCGGCATAGAAAAAGTCATGGAAAGCTTTGAAGATGCGGCTACTATGGTTTCTTTACTCACTCCTTCAGCCACAGGACAATTTATACCAACTTATAATAATATCATTACAGGCCCTAGAAAAAATGGGGATTTAGATGGTCCTAAAGAAGTGCATGTGATTTTATTTGATCACAATCGCTCTAAAATGTTAGCTCATGAGGATTATTATGAGGCTTTGCGTTGTATTCGATGTGGGGCTTGTATGAATTTTTGCCCTGTTTATGATCAAATCGGCGGACATGCCTATCAAACCACTTATCCAGGACCTATAGGAGAAGTAATCAGTCCTAATATTTTTGGTATAGATCATACAGGAGATATTTTAAATTTCTGTTCACTTTGTGGGCGTTGTTCTGAAGTTTGTCCAGTGCAAATTCCTTTGGCTGATCTTATTCGCAAATTAAGATGTGATAAAATAGGACAAGGTAAAAATCCACCTTTAGGAGCAAATAATGTTCATCGCAATGCCTTAGAAGCCTTTGCTTTTAAACAATTTAAAAATATCGCAACCAATGGCAATAAATGGCGTTTTTCACTTTCAAAAGCACATTATTTCAACTGGACGGTACAAAATTTCGCAAGCGTTTTACCTGTGATTAAAAAATGGCACGCTTTTAAAGAATTACCTCAAATTAAAATGGATCTTTATAAAGAAGTGCAAAAACTAGAAGGAGTAAGCTATGAGTAAAATCGATGAAATTTCAAGCAAAAGTAAAGCAAGTATTTTAGAACATCTTAAAAAAGCTTACAAAGAAACAACGTTCACACGCATTGAAAGTATAGATCCTGTAGAACATATCCAAACCACCCAAGATATGCTTGCAGAAATGAAACAAAAAATGAATGATAACAAATACATCGTTGAAAATGCTACAAAAGATACCTTAGAAGAAAAAATCAATGAAATTATCGCAAAATATGACTTTAAAAGTATGATTTATGGGCTAGATTTAAATTTAAATTTAGAACAAATCAAAGCAGAAAAAAAGATTTGCTTTGATAAAGAAATCGAAAATTTAAGATCTGAGGTTTTTCATAGTGATTTTTCCATCATTCATGCAAGAGCAGGGGTAAGCTCTCACGGAGTTGCACTTGTACCTTCAAGCAAAACTCAACCTAGAATGCTAAGCCTTGCACCTAAACTTTGTATAGTGCTACTTAAAAAAGAAAATGTTGTTAAAAGTCTTAGCGAGGCTTTAAATTTGGTAAAAAAAGAAAATGAAATCTTACCTACTAATATCTTATTTATAGCAGGGCCTTCAAGAACAGCAGATATAGAACTTATCACTATTTTTGGTGTTCATGGGCCACAAATTGCACATATTATTATTTACTGATTCTATACTAGAATCAGTAAGTCTTAATTTTTAATATTAATTATATATATTTTTTATATTATACAAATATAAATAAAATAAATAATTTTCAATTAATAATATTTTAATAAAATATAATATTTCACTCAAATATATGAAATTAATTTTAAATACAAAAATTAAAGAAGGTGCTTTTGGATAAACTAATTCCAACTTGGAATGAAAAATACAGTATTCATGACACAATGATTGACATTCAACACCAAAAACTTTTTGAACTTGCAGCAAAAATAGAAAATATGGTTTATAAATTTGTTCAAAGAGATGAGTTAAAAGAAATTTTAATAGAACTTTTTAACTATAATAAAAGAACATTTTAGCAACGAAGAAGATTATATGCAATAAATTCATTATCCTTGTTTAAATGAACACAAAATCATGTATAAAATATCGTTCATGATATGTCTTATCTTATACAAAACATAAAAACCACTAATGATTTAAAAGAGAAGCTTTACACAGTTTCTAAAAAATTGCTTTTAGAACATATACTCTATGAAGATATGAAAGTTGAACAATACAGAAGATCTTCTTTAGCTTCTGAAGATGATGGGGAAGTAAGCTTTGAAGAAGTCAAAGAAGAAAAAGATGATGAAAATGTAGTTTATCTTTATACATGTGAATGCGTAGGACAAATGCATGATGTACCTTTTGGAATTCATCAAAAATTCAACTTAAGGGTGTAAAATTTAAATGTAAAAAATGTAAAGAAGCCATACAGTTTTATAAAAAATATTCAGAAAATTTCTAATTAACTATTTATGCGTTAAAATAATAAATAAAGTATAAGTTAGACAAAGAAGGAAATTTAATGGATAAAAAAATAAAATATTTTATTTTGGATAAATTTGACTATTCCTATCCTATGCTAACCAAAGATACAAAATGCTCATTTTGTGAAAATTTTTTCCCGATAGAATATAGCTCAAACTTAAAAACAATAGAAAAAAAATGTCCATTTTGCAATAATAAAATGGACATTAAACTTAAAGACTAAGCCTTAGTTTTACTTACAATATTAATAATATTTGAAGCTACTTCATCAGCAAGTTCTAAATGAGAAGTAAAGCCTACACAAGAACAATTAATCTCGCCTAAAACATATTTATCATTGCCCTTTTCATCAGTATCTAAAATAAAATCAGCCGTCCAAATCAATGGTAAGTCGTAATTGCCTAATCTTTCCCTTACCTTAGGAAGCTCGCCTAAAAACATATCCACCAAAGTTTTCCAATCTTCTGGCTTATCATAGCGATATTTTGCCCCACTAAAAAGCGTAGCAGAAAAAGCATCAGCATCTTCAGCTGGTTTTTTATGCACTACATTTACAGGGGTGTTATAAAGCATTAAAAGTCTGATTTCACCTTCTTTAATGCGCGGTAAAAAAGTCATATCCACAAGCATACCATTATCACCTATGATATATTGCTCACAAAAATCCATAAATTCCCCAAGCTCTCTATGTTCTACATGATTATCCTTAGCTTCTGTGCATTTGATTTTTGTGTTTAAAGGCAAACTATCTCCACTAACATTACCCTCTACACTCACACGCCAAATTCCCTCTCCTGTAGAGCCACGATTTTGTTTTAAAACCCTTTCACCTTTAGCCAAACTTTTTGGAAAATTTTCTTTAAAAGTCTTAATATCATAGTAAGCATAAGTATCGCTTGGAACAAGATCAGTATCTGCTAATTTTGTAAGTGCATCTTTAGCGCCATAACCTATCATAGCATCAGGATGAGGCATACCTACAAGCTTATCGGCACAAAGTTTTCTTAACATATCAAAATACTCATTTTCTTCTTTAAGATTGCCAGGATTGATGCGAGAAACATAACCATCAAAATTTTCTTTCACATATTTGTAAATTTCATCTTTTTTACCCACTTCAAAAAAAATCACCTCAGCATTCCAACCCTTAGCTTTTAAGGCATTTACCATAGGCATAGTATCTTTTCTATAACCATCTTCACCTTTATCACTCCCACCTTTAACTTCGAAAAAAACAATATTTTTTTTCATTATTTTACTCCTTATCTAAGATATAAATAATTATTGCATAAAAATATTACAAAAATTAAATAAAAATATTTATATATTTTATCTAGCGTTTATAAAACTGCTATTAGTCTTATAAGCGATTTCGATTAAGCTTTTACTTATCAAGCTTGATGTTTGTCCTTCTAGGCGATTAAGAAATTTATCAATCTTATCTTCTTCTTTCCAAACAGGATTTGAAACATTAGCAAGTTTTTCAAGCTCCTTTTTAGTATTTTCATAATTACTAAGCTCATCTATAAGACCAAGCTCCTTAGCTTTGGCAGCTAAAAACACTCTTGCATTTGCCCATTGATCTTTTTTATTAAGATCTAATGCTCTTTCCTTGGCAACAAAACCTGTAAAAAGATCATAACTTTGATCTATTAAACCCTGTAAAAAATTTCTTTCATTCTCATTCCAAGCTCTTGCAAAAGTTCCAGCACTTTTAAATTCACCTGCTTGAATAGTTTGTTCTTTAATACCGAGTTTATTAGCCAATCCGCTTAAATCAGCTCCTTGCATAATCACACCGATAGAGCCTATAAAACTTGCTGGATTGGCTAAAATTTTATTAGCTCCAACTCCTGCTAAATAACTTCCGCTTGCCATAGTTCCGCTTGCATAAACAAGCACAGGCTTTTTAATTTTTAAATCCTTTATAGCTAGAGCTAGTTCCATACTAGGAGCAAAAGCTCCACCAGGAGAGTCTACAACAAAAAGCACTCCTTTGATATTGCTATCATTTTTAGCATTGATAATTTTTTCTAAAACCGCAGAGCTATCAAAAATTTCACCCTTTAAATCAATGCGTTCTAAATTTGCAAGATTGGAGCTTGAATTTGCACTAGACATTAAAATCCATATAACAATCAACAATAAAACAAAGGTTTTAAAATAAGTATTGATAAATTTTATTCCACACCCTAAAGCCTTAAAAAATGATTTTAAAATTTGCATTCTTTTCCTTTTATAAATAATTTATCCACTTCCTTAGCATTTAAAATAAACTGCAAAGGAGCTTGCTTTTTATCACATTCTCCTAGCTCAAATACGCTAAAATCAGCAATTTTACCTTTTTTAAGCTCTCCTAAATTTAAATTTAAAGCCCTTGCAGGATAAAGTGTTACCATTTGCAAAAGCTTAGAAGCTAACTCCAATAAATCAAAATTCTTATGTATAAGCAAATTCGCGCGCATTTCATCAAGTAAGGACAATGAAATATTTGAGCTAAGTCCATCGGTTCCTAAATGGATATTCAATCCACTTTTTAAAGCTGTTTTTAAATCTAAGCTTTTTTGACTTAAAAGGCGATTTGAAAATGCGCAATGTGTAATAGAATGTAAATTCTTATCTAACCATTCATATTCTTTTAGATAAACACAATGTGTAAAAAGAGTCCTTACTCCTTTAAAGAGTTTAGCAAAATCCTTTGCTGTATAAAGAGGCTTAGGGTGAAGTGTAAAATTTTCAAGCCATTTTTTAAAACCCCCTTTAGACTCTCTAAGCCAGATATTTTCAGTCTTACTTTCTAAAAAATGCGTACTAACTAGTAAATTTTGCTTTTTAGCTAAATCAAGAGCAAAATAAGCCAAACTAGGATGAGTTGAATAAGGAGAATGAATCGAAATTGCTGGAATAAAAAAATCATTTTTAAATTTCAAAGAATTTTCAAATCTTTTTAAAAATTCTTGTTTTTTATCTTCAACTTGATTTTCATTTGTACCCAAAATTTCATTAAAAAATACTATACGCATACCCTTTTGACTAGCCTTTAAACAAGGATCTAAATCACTCCCAAAACTTGAAATTTCACCTATAGTGCCTATACCGCTTTTTTGCATTTTTTTAATGCTTTGAAGTATTAATTCTTCTTTGGCCTGTGCATTTAACATAGAACGAGAATTTATAACACTTTTAAGCCAAATTAAAAATTCTCCAAAATGTAAAGTTGTTGAATTTGCACTAAATTCTAAGTGTGTGTGAGGATTTATAAAAGCAGGTAAAATAACCGAATTTTTAGGTGTTTTGATGATTTTAGCCTTGGGATATTTTTTTCTTAAATTATCCAATTCACCCAATTCTAAAATTTTATCTTCAAAAACAAAGGCTTGATTTTCTAGTATTGTAAAATCTTCATCGCATAAAAAAAGATATCTTGCAGCAGCTATAAACACGATTTTCCTTTCAAAAATTACATTGTAGCAAAAATTTATTTTTAAAATGTTATAATAAAAGGTTAAAAATAAATTTTTAAGGTTAAATCCATGAAAATAATGATTATCCAAGGCCCAAATGTTAATATGCTTGGCGTAAGAGAAGTGGGAATTTATGGTGCTATGAAAATGGAAGAAATTCATGAGCAAATGAAACTTGCAGCATCGCAAAACAATGTAGAACTTGACTTTTTCCAAAGTAATTTTGAAGGTGAAATCGTAGATAAAATTCAAGAATGCCTTGGAACAGTTGATGGAATTATTATCAATGCAGCAGGTTATACTCATACTTCAGTAGCTATTCGCGATGCTATTGCAGCAGTAGCTTTGCCTACAATTGAAGTGCATATTAGCAATGTTTATCGTAGAGAAGAATTTCGTCAAAAAAGTCTTATAGCACCTGTATGTTCTGGAACTATTGTTGGTTTTGGTCCTTTTGGCTATCACTTGGCTTTAATGGGCGTAATTCAAATTTGCGAACAAATAAAAAATTTGCGCGCGATGCAACAAGCACAACAAACGAATAAATAATAATGCTAAAAATTCAAGGAGTAAAACACTTTGAAAAAAGTCGTTTTTTTCCTTTTTTTAGTCAAAATATACGATCTTTTAAATATTTAGCCCTTATAGGCTTAGGAAGCAATATAGAACCTGAAAAAAAAAGATTTGATATGCTTTTTCGAGTAATGATGGATGATAAAAGATTTAAAATTTTATCCACATCTCCTATGTTGATAAATGAAGCCTTTGGTTTTAAAGAGCAAAAAGATTTTACCAATGCTGTTATGTTGATACAAACTAATTTGCATGCACGAGCACTTTTGAAAGTTTTACTTTATTATGAAGTAAAATTTAAACGCAAGAGAACTTTCAAAAACGCTCCTAGAACGCTTGATTTAGATCTTTTATACTTTTCACAAAAAGTCAAGCGTGATAAGTGGTGTGAGGTGCCTCATAAAGGGGCTAAAGAAAGAGTGAGTGTAATTTTGCCTTTAGGCATGATATAAGGAATATAATATGGGACAACTTATACATACTTTTACTGTTGAAGATACAGAACAAATTATACCCAAAGTAAAAGAAGATTACGGAGATAAAGCTTTAATTATAACAAATAAACAAATTCGTCCTAAAACCTTAAATCGCAATGCACTTTATGAGGTTATGGTAGCCATAGAAGAAAGCGACTATGAAGAACACTTAAAAAAACAAGGGAAATCTTTACCTGCAAAAAAAAGCTCGCCAAAACCATCTTCTACCTCTCTTGCAGAAGAAAAAATTAGATCTCAAATCCCTCAAGAAGATGAAGATGTAGTCTTGGATTTCTCAAATACTCGCTTAAATAGAAATTTAAACACTGTAAAAAACAATGACTTAACTAAAAAAACCTATCAAGATTTTCCACAAAACAAAATCAACCCTCATCAAAATAAGACTCTAGACTTTGATGATTTTAAAGAAAAGCTAAGTGAAGTTAGTAATGAAATTTCTAAAGTCACAAACACACCTTTAGAAAATTACACCCCTAATCTAAATTATAATAAAAAAATAGAAAATTTTGAAAAGCAATTTGAAAAACAAATCAACAAGCTTAACGATAAAATAGATCTTCTTGCAGATATGATGTGGGACGATAAAGCCGAAGCTAGAAAAAATCTTATGATACCTCCTGAATTTGCAAGTATTTATAAACAAGCCAAAGAAAGTGGAATGCTTGAAAATCATCTAGAAGCGATTATGAAGGCAACTATAGAAAATATGCCAGCTGCTATGAAAACCAACAAAGATGCGGTTCAAAGATATTTTCACTCACTTTTAAGAAATATCTTGCCTTGTCGTGTTGAAAGCGATATAAAAAAACAAAAAATCATGATGCTAGTAGGCCCAACAGGAGTCGGAAAAACAACAACCTTAGCTAAGTTAGCTTTTCGCTATGCTTATGGAGATAAGCGTTATAAAACAGGTATTATTACGCTTGATACTTATAGAATCGGTGCGGTTGAGCAACTTTTTCAGTATGCAAAAATGATGAAACTTCCTATTATTGATAGCATAGAACCAAAGGATTTAGATGAAGCGATAAAAAGCTTAAATAATTGCGAAGTAATTTTGGTTGATACTATAGGAAATTCACAATACGATCAAAGTAAACTTGCTAAAACTAAAGAATTTTTAATGCACTCAAATGCAGAAATTGATGTAAATTTAGTGGTTTCTGCAAACACCAAACATGAAGATTTAATGGAAATTTATAAAAATTTTTCATTCTTAAATATTGATACTTTGATTATTACCAAATTTGATGAAACAAAGGTTTTTGGAAATATCTTCTCTCTTATTTATGAAACAAATATTCCTCTAAGCTTTTTCTCTACAGGACAAGAAGTGCCAGATGATTTAGAAGTAGCCAATAGTGATTTTCTAGTTCATTGTATTTTAGAAGGGTTTAATAAAGGAAAAAATAATGAATAACCAAGCAAATAAACTTCGCAATCTCATGAGTCAAAATGGAACCAAAAAATCCCAAAATACTCATTTTATAGCTATTACAAGTGGAAAAGGTGGTGTTGGAAAAAGTACTATTAGCGCAAATCTAGCCAATGTTTTAGCAAATAATGGCTATAAAGTTGGGCTTTTTGATGCTGATATTGGCTTGGCAAATTTGGATGTCATTTTAAATGTGCGCATACAAAAAAATCTCTTGCATGTTTTACGCGGAGAATGTTCCTTGGAAGATATTTTAATAGAAGTTAAGCCAAATTTATGGCTCATCCCAGGCGAAAGTGGAGATGAGATTTTAAAATATAATGATAAAAATATTTACGAGAGATTTTTAAATCAAGCAAGTATTTTAGACGAGCTTGATTTTCTTATTATCGACACAGGTGCGGGTATTGGTGGAAATATTTTAAATTTTTTAGAAATGGCTGATGAAATTATAGTAGTAACTGTTCCTGATCCTGCAGCAATCACTGATGCGTATGCAACCATAAAAACAACTTCTAAGACAAAAGAAAATTTACTAATGCTCTTTAATGTTGTAAAAAATGAAAATGAAGCTTTAAAAGTTTTTGAAAATATTAAAAAAGTTGCAGATGCAAACATTAAAAATCCTTTAAATTTAGAATTCTTAGGTCATTTAAGCGCTTCTAAAGATGTAAGTGGTAGTATTAAAAAAAGAACTTTATTTAGCGATGAAAACACAGCCTCAAGTGATGAGCTTAAAGCCCTAGCTTCCAAGCTTTTATATAGATTGGAACGGAAAGTGCTTGATAATGTTTCAAATCGTAGTTTTTCAAGTTTTTTTAGAAAAATTATTGAAAGATTTTAGCAATAAAGAGAAGAGATTATGAGGCCAGAAAATTACGTAGCATTTTTCACTGTTTGTGGATTTTTTATAGGACTTGCATTTAGCATTATTAGTATAGATGAAGCCTTTGATATACTGATTTTTACTTGTTTTATTACTTTTATGTTTTATGTTTTTGTTCATATTGCTATTATGAATTTTATAGATGTAAAGAAAATTAGTGGCAGAATCTTTAATAAACACGATTATGAAAAAACTAGCAATAATATTATCAACGATTTAGTTATTCGTGAAAAGAAAATGGATATAATTTTAGAAAAGCTCAATGAAGAAAGAGAAGAGCTAAAGAAAAATGAATCCAAAGAAAGACGAAGAAATGCTAAAAGAGCCGCCTAAAGCTTATGCACAAATGCTAAAGAAAGAGCAAGATGAGCTTGTGCTTTCTTACATGCCAGCCCTACGTGCTATGGCTTTTAGACTAAAAGAACGCTTGCCTTCAAGCATAGATGTTAATGATCTTATTAGCATAGGCGTTGAAGAAATGATAAAGCTTTCACGCCGTTACGATAAAGAACAAAATGATAACTTCTGGGGTTTTGCAAGAAAAAGAGTTAATGGCTCTATGCTTGATTATCTTAGAAGTCTTGATGTAATGAGTCGCAATAATCGCAAAATTATTAAAGATATTGATGCAATCATGGATGAATATTTCCTTGAGAATGAATGCGAACCTGATGATGAGTATCTAGCCAAAAAACTTGATTTAGATGTAGAAAAAATCAAAGAGGTAAGAACAGCTCATGCTATTAGCTATACCCTGCCCATCGATGAGCAAATCGAACTTTATAACGAAGACAATACTTTAGAAAAAATTGAAAAAGAAGAACTTTTAGAAAAAATTCACAAAGTGCTAGATGATCTTAAAGAGCGCGATCAGTTAATTATTCAGCTTTATTATTATGAAGAATTAAGCCTAAAAGAAATCAGTGAAATTTTACAAATCAGTGAAAGCAGAATTTCACAAATTCACAAAAAACTCCTTAAAAAACTTAGAGAAAGGCTAGTGTAATGGCTGAGATACTTTCCCAAGAAGAAATTGATGCCCTGCTTGAAGTTGTCGATGATAACACCGACACACCCATAGCCTCAAATTCAAAAGATGAAAAAGATGAAAGAAATATCGTTGTATATGATTTTAAGCGTCCCAACAGAGTTTCAAAAGAACAACTTAGGACAATCAAAGGCATACATGATAAATTAGCAAGAAATTTAGCCTCTCAAATTTCATCGATGATGAGAAGTATTGTTGAAACTAAACTTCATTCAGTCGATCAAATGACTTATGGAGAATTTTTAATGTCTTTACCAAGTCCAACAAGCTTTAACGTTTTTTCTATCAAACCCTTAGATGGAAACTGTGTTTTAGAAATCAATCCAAGCATAGCTTTTCCTATGATAGACAGGCTTTTAGGTGGTCAAGGTGATAGCTATGAAGCTTCGCGTGAGCTTACGGATATTGAGCTTAATTTGCTTGATTCTATTTTGCGTATCATTATGCAAAGACTTAAAGAAAGCTGGGCTACTGTAACTGAAATTTATCCTAGTATTGAAGCTAAAGAATCAAGTCCAAATGTTGTACAAATCGTATCTCAAAATGAGATTGTTATCATGGTGGTAATGGAAATCATCATAGGAAATTCAAGCGGAATGGTAAATATCTGCTATCCTGTAGTGCATTTAGAAAGTATATTAAGCCGTTTGGCAAACCGCGATATTATGATGGGTGAAACCTCAGCCAAAAAATCACGTAACAAAGAACTTAAAACTTTAATCGGTCGTGCTGAAGTGGTATATGAGGCAATTTTAGGAAAAACCTTAATTAATGTTCATGAATTTTTAGAACTTAAACAAGGCGATATTTTAAGGCTTGATAGAGAAGCAGATGATAAAGCTATAGTAAGCATCGATAAAAAAGATGTTTTCTTAGCACAAATTGGATTGCATCGTTTTAGAAAATCTATTAAAATTTTAGAACTCATACGCACAGATAAAGATGAAATCAAAGAAATTTTGGAAAAATACGAAGAAGAACGTAAAGCTAAAGCTAGTGTTTATGATGAGCCTGAAGAGGAGGATGAAGAAATATGATCAATGATTTTTTAAAAATGTTTACAAATGAATGCATCAGCACCATTGAAGGTTTAACAGGAAAAAGTGCTGAATTTAGCGAATATAAAGAATTTGATGTCAATGCAAGTGATACTTTAAAAGCACCTTTAGTGTATGCTATATTTGATATAGCAAATGGTGGAAAAATAGGAATTTTAGCTGGTGCTGTTTTAATGAGTGCTATTGGTGAATGGATGATGGGTGAAGAAGAGATCACCAAAAACGATAAACTAGGTCCTGATGAAATGGATGCAGCTAAAGAAGCTATCCAAAACATCGTTTCAGCATTTTCTACAACCTTAGGAGCCCAAAAAGACATTCCAAAAATGGATTTTAGTATAGAATCTTGTGAATTTGTGCCTGAAAGCGTAGATTTTAAAGATTTTAAAAAATTATTTTTATATGATGTAAAAATAGGCGATTTAGAAGAACAAGTTTCTTTAGCCATGGATCAAACACTCCATAACATCCTAAGCGGGAAACCTGCTGAAACAGGAAATGTAAGCACTGATTCTAATCACAATACTGAAGAAAAAACAATCATGCTTAGCGAAGAACTTAAAAATATCAATCTTATCATGGATGTACGCTTACCTGTTCGTGTGCGTATAGGCAATAAAAAAATGCTTTTAAAAGATGTTTTAACTATGGATATAGGTTCAGTTGTAGAGCTTAATCAACTTGCAAATGATCCGCTTGAAATTTTAATCGGAGATAAAAGAATTGCTTATGGTGAAGTAGTAATTGTCGATGGTAACTTTGGTGTTCAAATCACAGAAATCGGATCTAAAAAAGAAAGATTAGAGCAATTAAGATAAAATTACTCTATAAATTTAAAAAAATTAGCTATAATCATTTTTTATAGTTTTGCTAAAAAAGGTATTTGATGGATACAAAAATCATAAAAGATGTTGAAAAATTTGAAAATATACCCGAACTAGAAAAGGCTGTTACTTTTTTTGGTTCAGCAAGACTTAAAGAAGATAATTTTTATTATCAGCAGGCTAAAATTTTGGCACAAAAATGTGTTCAAAATGGTTTTTGTGTGATAAGCGGTGGAGGAGGAGGTATTATGCGTGCAGCCAACGAAGGTGCTTTTTCACAAAAAAATAATACAAATTCAATGAGTTCTGTAGGGTTTAATATATTTTTACCTCACGAGCAAAAACTTAATGATTTTGTAGAATATAATATTACTTTTGAGAGCTTAGCCATACGCAAAATGGCTCTTATTGAAAAGAGTCTAGCTTTTGTGATCTTCCCGGGCGGCTTTGGAACACTTGATGAATTGTGTGAAATTCTTACATTAAAACAATTAGAATTTAAAAAAGATGTTCCTATTGTTTTGTTTGGGAGTGAATTTTGGCGAGGTTTTGATGAGTTCGTCAGAAATTCTTTGCTCAAACTTGAAGTGATTTCTAAAGGAGATGAGTTAAAGTATAAAATCACTGACGACTTGGATTTTATAATTAATACTTTAAAGGAAATTTAATGAAAATTCTAGTCGCTATGAGCGGTGGAGTTGATAGTACAGTCACTGCTTATAAACTTAAAAATTTAGGTCATGAAGTTATAGGTTGTTATATGAAGCTTCATGGCAAACCAAATTACCACGAAGAAAATATCAAAAAAGTAGAAAAAGTTGCAAATTTTTTACAAATTCCTTATCATATTTTAGATTTACAAGAAGATTTTAAAAACAAAGTTTATATGCCTTTTGTAGATACTTATAAAGAGGGTAAAACACCAAATCCTTGCGCTTTATGTAACCGTTTTATCAAACTTGGAAAACTTTTAGAATTTGCTAAAAGTTTAGGTTGTGAAAAACTTGCCACAGGACATTATGCAAGACTTGAAAACAACTTAATAAAAACCGCAGTAGATGAAAGCAAGGATCAAAGCTATTTTTTAGCCAGTGCAGATAAAGAAGCTTTAAAATATCTTATTTTTCCGCTAGGCGAAATGAAAAAAGAAGATGTGAAAAAATTTGCTTCCACTATAGAGGTTTTAAAATCTTTTGCCACTCAAAAGGAAAGTTCTGAAATTTGCTTTGTTGAAGATACTTATGTGCAAGTTTTAGATCAATTTATGGATACAAAAATTCCTGGAGAAGTATTAGATAGCAGCGGAAAAGTAGTAGGCAAACATGAGGGCTATATGCACTATACTATAGGCAAAAGAAGAGGCTTTGAAGTGCGTGGGGCACATGAACCACATTTTGTTTTAAAAATCAATCCCAAGCAAAATCAAATCATCGTAGGAACCAAAGAAGAACTTAAAATCAGTGAATTTAAGCTAAAAAATATCAATCTTTTTATAGATGCTAAAGAGCTTGATTGCGAAGTAAAAATCCGCTATCGTTCAAAATCTACACCTTGTAAGGTAGAAATTTATAAAGATAAAAGTGCAAAAATCACTCTAAAAGATCCTGTTTATGGACTTGCTAGCGGACAAATGGCAGTCTTTTATGATCATGATAAAGTCATAGCAAGCGGTTTTATAGAATAATTTCTAGGAATTAATTCCTAGAAATTATTAATAAAATCCTAAAATTTTCCACCAAATAAGTCCAACAGCTATCATCACTACTATATCAACTATGGAAATCACAAAACCTATACTCCACCATTTTTTAAGAGTTACATAGCCTGTTCCAAAAATAACAGGAGCTGTTCCTGTTGCATAGTGAGTTAATGCCATCATAACATTACCTGAAGCTATCATAATAAAAGCATAAAGAAGTGGTGGTGCTCCTAAAGCAAGCCCTGCACTATAAAAAACAAAAAACATTGCTGATATATGAGCTGTAGTAGAAGCAAAGAAATAGTGCGTATATAAAAAAGCAAGGCTTAAAAATATCATAATAGAAATTTCCCCAAGTCCCATAGCAGAAGCAAATTCACCTAAAACTTCAGCTAAAAACTGAGTAACACCAAGTTTGCCAAGCAAAGTTGCCATCATTACAAGAGCTGAAAACCATACTAAAGTATTCCAAGCAGCTTTTTCAGCCAAAACTTCCCCAAAAGTTAAAACTCCACTAATTAACACCAAAGACAACCCAAGCAAAGCCACGCTAGTCGCATCAAGAGAAATTCCAAAAAACAAGCCCAAAGTTCCAGCCCATAAAAGTAAAAGCGAGACAAAAACACTGAGCATTATTTTTTCACTATTTTTCATTTTTCCAAGTTCTTTCAATTTATCTTTAGCAAAAGTGGAAGCATTAGGCGTGGATTTAATTTCTGGTGGAGAGAGAAAATAAAGCACCAAAGGCATCAAAAGCATAGCAGCTATACCAGGTAAAAACATTCCTAAAGCCCATTGCCCCCAAGTTAAATGCACTTCTAAATTTGTAGCTTGTGCTATAAGATCAACCACCAAAGGATTTGGAGCTGTAGCTGTAATAAACATAGCTGATGAAATAGGATTAGCTTGATAATTTACCAAAGAAAGATAAGTGCCTATTTTATTTTGCGTTCCATCTTCAGGAGTGGATTTAAAACTTCTTGCAATAGCTTGAACTATAGGATTTATGATAGCCCCTGCTCTTGCAGTATTTGAAGGAGTAACTGGAGCTAAAATGGTTTCACAAAAAGCTATAGAATAAGCAATACCTAAGGTTTTTTTACCAAAAATACTGATAAAATGATAAGCCAAACGCTCTCCAAGTCCTGTTTTAATAACTCCACGAGCCACAATAATAGAAATCACTATAAGCCAAATAAGAGAATTTGAAAAACCACTTAAAGCATCTTTTATACCTGTTTTAGATTTTAAATTTGATATAGCAGTATTTACCTTTTCATCTATACTCTTTTGAGATAAAAAATCAAGTGCTAAAGTATTTAAAGCTGAAATTTTAGTCTCATCAATAAGTTGTTGCGTAGAAGTTTTTGAAGTAGCCTTGGTGTAAATTTTACTTAGATTTTCAATCTGGTAATTTATATCTGTGCTTGATTTTAAAATTTCATTAACTTTTGCTTTTAAATTTCTACTTATATTAGCATTGATTAAAGCCTGCAAAATAGTGGCTTCAACTGCCTCATCCATAGTTGTTTTATAGATATTAGAATTATCTCTTAAAACAATTCCCTCAAGAGTTTTTATATGTGTAGCACGCACAGAACTTTGGGTAGTGGTAATGCCGCTAAGAGCTACTATGGCAATAGCTACCATACAAACAGCCCCCAAAGGCATTACTTGTAAAATCACTGCCATAATCACAGCAATAAAAAGCCCAAGAAAATGCCAAGAATTATCTTCCAAACCTACAGGAGTAGGTATAAGCCAAAACACAGCTGCAATTAAAATACACAGCACCAACAAGGGAATTTTCTTTCTATCCATTGTTTATCCTTTGATATTGGTAATGTAATTTGCAATGCTTAAATTCTAGTTAACTAATATTTTAATAAATCTTAAAATTATAATTTTTAAATAAATTTTTAATTTATTGTTACAAATATACATAATTTTTACTTTATAAAGAAGCTAGTCTAATTGAAAAATAAATAGGGAATTTTAAATGAAGAAAACCCTTCCCCAGATAACTGCGGCACACACTAAAATCAAGTGCTCTGCTGTGTTCCCACCCTGAAGCGGTGCTTAAAAATAGCATTGCACAGGTCTAAGAAAAGGCAAAGAAATTATATCATAATATACTTAAAAAGTGTTGAGCTATAAAAACTAAATATAAAAATGTATAAATATGTAACAAATTGGTTATATTTTATATAAATTTTTAAATTTAATTTGCAAAATTATTGTTTTTTTCAAGGAAATACGATTATATAGATATATTATATAAAATTTTTAAGGAAAAATCATGGAAATCAAATGGAGTAAAGATTTTAGCATTAAAAACATACAATTAGATAAACAACACGAACTAATTTTTGAAATTGCTGAAATTGCAAACGATTTAGCTTTAAAAATTCAAGATAATGATGTGCAACACAAAAATGATTTAAAACAAATTCTTACAAAGTTATTCCAATATGTAAAAATTCATTTCAAAGATGAAGAAAAATTTATGGAAAGCATTGATTTTCCTTTAATTGAAGAACATAGAAAATCTCATCAAATATTATTAAAAAAGACTAAAGAACTTTTAGAACACTCAAATGATATTGTTAAAATGTCATTTGAACTTTCAACATTGACCAAAGATTGGATTTTAGATCATTTTGCTATTGAAGATTTATGGATAGCTAACTTCACAAAAAAAGCTCTACATCTTCAAGAGATTCATTATAATCTAGAGCAATACATAAAATTAAAATCAATTAGGCAAGATTTAAAGACTGAAAAAACCTATGATTATATTTGCAACTGTTATTTGCGTACTCATGCAGTTCCACAAACCATACACGAAGAACTTGTTAGCAAAGAAAATACTTTAAAATGTGAAAAATGTGGACAAATTTTAGTGCATTTAGATCATATTGATTTAAATCAAAATTATGAAATGTTAAATCATATCCTCGAAAACATAGGAGTGTAATGATGAGCTATGAAATAAAAACTTTAGAAACTTTCAATCCTTTTGAAAGTTTAAAATATGAACAAGCCAGCACAGATCAAATTCTTGATTTTAGAATTATAGATTTTAAACTTCTGTGTTCTAATATAAAACCAGCAAAAACAAAAACTTATGAAAGAAAGGATTTTGACTTATTTTATGCGGATGATTTTTTTGTAAAAAATTACAATACCATGGTGCAAAAATTTCTTGATAGAAATTTATCCAAAAACACAAAAAAATTGTTTCGTGGTTAAGCTTAAATCTAATCCTAGTTTAACTTATCTTAAGGTCAATATTAATTTTTTGGATAATTTTAAATACTATCCAAATTTAAAATTTGACATTTTGCAAAATATTTATAAAGTAATGATCAAGCAAAAATTTTTAATCTTAAGACTTGATAAAAATTTATTTGACAAGATTGATGATTTTATCTTATCAATACAAAAAAATCCATCTATTAAAGAAATAGAGCTTGAAATTGCCAAAGGTGTAGATAAGATTGAACATAAAAGCGATGAAATTATTTATCATAGAGATGTTAACGAAGAATGTTTTGACGAAAATATTAGCTATGATGAAGGAAGCTACTGTAAACCTATTGAAAAAAATGAGCTACTTTTTGAATACATTTATAGAATTCTTGGAAAAGAAGGTAGAAATTTAAGAGGAGAAATCCTTCATTTAAATCCAATAGCTTTTTTTGATAATCCTTTTATCATAAAAGATGAAAGCATTTATACAGAAGAACTAGAAGATAGAATTAAATATTTTAGTGCAAATTATGGATTTTTAAATAAAGACCGATCAGGATATAGCGTTACAAATAATTTAAAATTATCACAAGTAGGACTTAAAACAACCGGTTCAATCAAAACAAATACTGATGAAAATATAAACTTAGAAATCACTAATTTTGATATAAATGATGATGCTGTTAAATCAGGCATTGTAAATGTTCAAGCTTCAGACATAAAAGTAAATGGAAGCATTGGAGCGACAAAACTTTATGGAAGAAATATCAGCATCAAAGGCCTAACTCATGCAAAAAGCGAAATTTTTGCATGAGATATTTTTATTATAACACACAAAGGAACTTTGCAAGCTGATACTGTGTATATAAAAAATTTAGAAAACGGGATAGTTATAGCCAAAAATGTATTTGTTGAAAACTGCATGGGTGGAAAAATAGAAGCAGAAAATATTTATATTTGCAATTTATTAGCAGATAATATCTTATATCCCAAAAAAAATCTAATCATAACAAATAATATAAAATTTAAAAATAATATTGTAATTTCTCCACTAGATTTTATTAACAATAAATCAAACTCAGAAACTGAAAATCTTACAAATTTAAGCCTTAAAACAAAGAGTAAACTTGATAATATCATAAGTCAAATGCAAAATTACTATGATTATCTAATCAAAAATCAAATCAAGATTATCAAACTTCAAAAAACTGAAAAACTTAATGCTATAGATATGAAATTTTCAAATCTTTATCGTGATATCATAAAAAAATATAATCATCTTAGTGTCTTGTATAAAAAACTTATAAAATTAAAATATCATATTGACGCAAAGCTAAATTTTTTAGATGAAATGGTTTATAATGTAAAAATATACATAAAAGCCGAAAATATTGGAGAGGATAATTTTTTAAAATTTTATCCTAAAACAAACACCGATCTTGAACTAAAGCATCAAATAAATTTAAAAGATTATGAAAAAGTTTTATACCTTGAAAAAGGGCAACAAGCAAGCTATATTAAATCAAGTCATGATTATAGCGAAAGCGACATAGAAGAAATTAAAATTATTTTTGAAAAACTAGAAAAAGATAATTCCTAAAAATTATCTTTTCATATTAATAGCCTTTTGTATCATTTGATCGCTTGTGGTAATGCTTTTTGAGCTTGCATCAAAGGCTTTTTGAGTTACTATAAGATTTGAAAGCTCTACGCTTAAATCAACATTAGATTGTTCTAAGAATCCGCCTTTAAATTTGGCTGTATTAACAATCTGTCCATTTTTCATAATAAAACTTGCTTCACCACTATTAGCTGTTGCAGCAAAGATATTATCGCCCATAGCAGCCAATCCTTGCTCATTGATAAAATTATATAAAGCAAGCTTTCCAACTATAGCATTTTTACCATTGCTAAATTGCGCTACAATACTTCCATCATCAGATATATCATATTGTTTAAAAAATCCTTCGGCTACACCATCTTGCTGTGTAACTACATTTTTTTCAACGCCTTCTTTAATATAAATCCCACTATAACCCGAACCAGGCTTGTTAGCATCATAAGGAGAGCCTAAATCAATATTAATTGTTCCGCCATTTGGGTTTGCAATGCTTGTAATATTGTTTTGAAGCAAAGCACCATTTTTATCAAAAACCATATTTCCTTCAGTTGGATTGCCTACGGCATTGCCATTAGAATCATAAATTTGGGCAATGGCTTTATATTGTATATTATCGCCTTCTTGCGGCAAAACCCTTTCAAGCGTAACCCTTAAAGTACTTTTACTCCCATCTGCATTATAAATAGGGGATTCTAAAATATCTTTATTGGCTTTTTGTTGTTCTGTTGAAATTTGAGCTGTATCAAGCTTAATACTATTTTCATCCAATCCTTTTAAATCAAGCTCATTGCTTTTAAAATTAAGATTTTCATCTAAAGTTGCTTCAAAGCTTGTTTTTACGCCATTATCATCAGTGAAATTTAAAATGATCCTATCGCCCGCTTTAGCACTAAACACATCTTCTTTGCTAACACTACCGCTAACTAAATATTTTCCATCTTCAGTTTTTGTAATGTTAAATTTACCAGGATCAAGATCCACTTTGACCACTTCTGTTGTTGTGTTAGCATTTAAACTTCCACTCCATTTTACATTTTGAGTTACTTGAGGAGGTAAATACATATTCACAGGTACTTTAATAGCCCCTTGAGAAGCAGTTGTGCCTATACTGAAAGAATTATTTGAATTTACGGTAAAACCATTATTTACCGGAGTTCCTGTGTTAAGATAATCCCCCATAAGCCCTGCAACCCTATCGCTATAGTTGATACCGGTAAAAGCAGGGTTCATTGTTCCTAAAACAAAATTTCCATAAGAATCTACCAAATATCCATTTGCATCTCTTTTAAACGATCCATTTCTAGTATAGTAAGCATTACCATCCGCCCCCAAAACCCCAAAAAATCCTTTTCCTTGTAAAGCCACATCAAATTCGCTATCGCTTGCCACAAGAGAACCTTGTTCAAAAACCACATTAGAAGAAGCTGATCCTGAGCCATATCCACCTTGAGCAGGATTAGTTGATTGAGTAGTTATGGTGCTATAAAAAATATCTTTAAATTGAGTATCAGAATACTTAAAACCTGTAGTATTAACATTAGCTATATTATTTGCATAAATATCAATACCAAAACTATTTGTTTTAACTCCAGAAATTCCATTATAAAATGAATTCATCATGGCTTATGCCTTTTCCTCTTTGTCGCCTTCTTCTGTGGATCCAGAATTAGAAGAATCTCCATCACTTGAGTCTCCACCTGAACTATCTCCAACGGAAGTTGAAGATGAACCAAGTTTATAATCACTAATTTCACCAATATCATCAAAACTTACATATTGACCACCCATTTTTGCATAAGCAACCCCATCAACAAATTTAATACCCTCTATAGGATAAGTTCCATAATTTGCAGTGATCTTTTCCCCGTTTTTATTATTATAAACCACTTTAACACTATACTCTCCATCCCCAGCATAAACACCATCATTATTTCTACCAGGCCACTCTAATGTAAATAAACCTTTTGATACTTCTTTTCCCTCATTACTTTTTTCACTAAATACCAACTTATTATTTTTATCATAAACCTCTAAGGTGATTCCTTTATCATCCGAATCTTCAGGCAAATACATTTTTAGTGCAATAACCTCATCTGCGCCTGTTAATTTGACTTTGTTTTCATTTACCGTAGCCATTTTTCCTATAGCTCCCACTGCTGCAGTACTCATACTCGTACTAAAAGAATTGGAAAGTTTTTCCATAGTTTCAACCATTTTTTGCATAGTTGTATTGGTATTTTGTTGCATTTCAAGTGCACTAAGCTGTGAGGTTTGTGTAAGCATTTTATCACTATCCATAGGATCTGTTGGATCTTGATGTTGAAGCTCTATCAAAAGAAGTTTTAAAAACGCATCTTTATCTAAGGTAGCATTTGGATTACTAACCACACCAGAGCTATTGCTACTAGATGAATTATCCACTTTCGTATCCTTGTTGCTTGTTTGGTTAGTATTAGCAGTATTTGTCCAGTTAAGATTGCTATTCCAATTTGTTGTCGCCATGATAAAATCCTTTTTTTACATTCAGTCTTTTTTAATTAAAAGCAATAAGTGTTCCAACTTAGAAATACTTCGCTAAAACAAGCTCTAGATTGACTTTTTCACTTTCATTTTTTCCATCTAAAGTATCTTTAAAACCATATCCACTACGATTTTTTCCTTGATTTTGATTTTGCTCTCTTTTACCTTGATCACTAAAATTCATTTCAAGTCCAGTAAATCCCATATTTACAAGAGAATTTTTAAACTCGACTTGATTTTGGATAAACAAATTCATTGCATTGGTATTGGAGTTGAAATTGATATGAAGGTTATTACCTCTTTGTATCAAAGTTACTTCCACTTCTCCAAGATTATTAGGATTTAGAGTGATACTAAGTTTAGTGATAGGCGCTTTATATTGATCTACAGCCTCTTTTAAATCTTGTGAAAAATACTGCAAAGTCTCTTTAGGCGTGATATTGCGAGCATTGTTTTGTATTACTTTACTTAAATCTTTGACTAAAGAATTTAAGTCATCTAAATTATTTTTATCTACATTTTCACTGTGCGTTTTTGTTTGCTCTTGAGTAAAAGTTTCTTTATTGGTATTGTTGTTAAAATTAGCATTATTCTCTTTATTTTGAACTGCTTGAGTTTTATTTAAATTTTCAAAATTTAATTTTTGATCAAAGAAATTCTGTTTTATATCTTTATTTTCTTTGTTGTTGTTTTTAGGCTCTTTATTTAAACTAAAATCTTTTTGTGTTAAATTTGAAACTAAATTCTGAGCATCTTTGACAATTTCTTTATTTAAATTTTTATCAAGATTTAAATTTTGATTATTGCTCTTTAAATTTTTATTTTGATCTTGTATATTCTCTTGATTTAAATTGTTTTTTTCTTGATTTTTATTTAACTCTTTATTAAAATCTTTGTTTTCTTTATTTAAATCTTTAAGATTTGTAAGCTCCTGAGTGCTTGCATTGTCTTTTAACTCTTTGTTTAAATTTTTATCTTGTTTTGTACTATCTTTAATCAAATCTTTAAGATTGTTATCTTTATTTAAATTATCTTGGTTTTTTTTATCTTTTATATTCAACTCTTCTGTTAAATTTTTTGCAAACTCATCATTTTTGATATTTTTTAAAGTATTTTTAGCATCTGTGGTATCTTCTTCTATTTTTGATTTAACTTTATCATTTTTTTCGTGTTTGCTTTCTTTGGATGAAAGCATGGAATCTAAATTTTTTAAAGTTTGAGAAAGCAAAGAACCGCTATCTTTAGAATTTGTTTTTTGCGTAGAATGAGTGCTTGTAGTATGAGTTGTATTTTGTAAATTGTGATTTAAATTTTTACTCATATTGGAAATTTTATTATTGATGATTTCTTTAAAAACATTATCCACAGCACCTTTAAAAAAATCGGCCTTATCTAAATTTGGAAAAGTTGCTTTAAGATCAAGAAGACGATCTACTTTAATATTTTTTACATTTAAGCCCAGATCTTTAGCTATGTCCAAAAGCTCACTAAGATTTGATGCGCCTTTTAAAGCATTAAAATTAGCCTCTGTTTTGATAAGACTCGAAAGTTGAGTAGAAAGATTTGCCAGTTTAACATCTGCTGTATCTGTTTTTAGCTTATCCAACAAAGAAAGAATTTGCATAAAAGAAGCAGATTCGAAAATGCTTATCTTATCACTCTCATCAAAAGCTCCTTTTTGAAGTCTGTTCATCGCTTCATTAACAACTTCTTTTTGACTGATCTTCATATGATCAGGTAAAAATTCATTAGTTTCATCGATAGAATTGAGCAAAGAATTTAAAAAACTCTCTGTATCATCTTGAGTTGAATTTTTACTATCGCTACTTTCATGTTCTTTATTTTTACTTGTTTTACTAAAAGAACTACTAGTAGTAGAAGTTTTACTCGGCGTAAGATTTAAAACATCATTTTGCGGAGCTAAATTTGACATCACTTTTCCTTCAAAAAATTATTTTAAAAATTTATCTACCATTACATTAGGAAATTTTTCTTTCAAATAAGAATCTTCATATACTTTAATCATCTTATCTTCATTTAAAGCAGTTAAGATATTTAAAAGCTCTTCTAAATTTTTAGCATTTAAAATTTTCTCTAAATTTTCTTCATTTTCTAAAATTTCTGTAAGCTCGCTTGAAATTCTTGCCATTTTTTCGTTTTTATC
This sequence comes from Campylobacter sp. BCW_4321, assembly GCF_001763075.1. Taxonomy (NCBI): domain Bacteria; kingdom Pseudomonadati; phylum Campylobacterota; class Epsilonproteobacteria; order Campylobacterales; family Campylobacteraceae; genus Campylobacter; species Campylobacter sp. BCW_4321. The sequence goes on from NZ_MJYA01000022.1 coordinate 85,211, forward strand.
TGATCTAAAAGTTTCTAAAAGTTCTAAAACTTGAAGCAAAACTTCATTTTTTCTTTCAGCTAGATCGCTTTTAAATTCAACAAAAATCTCTTCATTTAATGGTTTTGACATTTTAACTTCCTTTTTAAAATTTTAATTTCATAAGTTTTTAAAGCAAGAAGTGTTCCAAGTTTTGATACTTTGTAGTTTAAGTTAAATTTTTGTATAATCTAAGCTTTTAAAAATTTAGCTTTGGAGAAGAAAATTTGGAAAACATTAGAAATATAGCAGTTATAGCTCACGTTGACCATGGTAAAACCACTATGGTAGATGAATTGTTAAAACAATCAGGCACCTTTAGCGAAAGAGAACAAATTTCAGAACGCGTTATGGATAGCAACGATATAGAAAAAGAACGCGGTATTACCATACTTTCAAAAAACACAGCGATCAATTACAAAGGCACAAAAATCAACATCATAGATACTCCAGGGCATGCTGATTTTGGCGGAGAAGTAGAACGCGTTTTAAAAATGATTGATGGAGTTTTGCTTTTAGTAGATGCTCAAGAAGGTGTTATGCCACAAACTAAATTCGTTGTTAAAAAAGCTTTATCTTTAGGGCTTAAACCTATAGTTGTAATCAACAAAATCGACAAACCAGCTGCTGATCCTGAAAGAGTGATCAATGAAATTTTTGATCTTTTTGTAGCCCTAGATGCAAACGATGAGCAACTCGACTTTGCCATAGTTTATGCTGCAGCAAAAAATGGTTATGCTAAGCTTGATCTAAACGATGAAAGTGATAATATGGAGCCACTTTTTAAAACCATACTTGAACGCGTTCCAGCACCAAGTGGCACAAATGACAATCCTTTACAACTTCAAGTTTTCACTTTAGGGTATGATAATTTCGTAGGTAAAATAGGCATTGCTAGAATTTTCAATGGGATTGTGAAGAAAAACCAAAGCGTAATGCTTGCAAAAGCTGATGGCACCAAAGTAAATGGTAGAATTTCAAAACTCATTGGCTTTATGGGCTTAGAAAAAATGGATATTGAAGAAGCAGGAAGTGGAGATATCGTAGCTATAGCAGGTTTTGAAGCTTTAGATGTGGGTGATAGCGTTGTAGATCCAAACAATCCTATGCCACTTGATCCTTTACACATTGAAGAGCCGACTTTAAGCATAGTATTTTCTGTAAATGATGGCCCATTAGCAGGAACTGAAGGAAAACATGTAACTTCAAATAAAATTGCTGAACGTTTAGAAGCTGAAATGAAAACTAATATCGCTATGAAATACGAAAGCACAGGCGAAGGTAAATTTAAAGTAAGCGGTAGGGGTGAACTTCAAATCACTATTTTAGCTGAAAATATGCGTCGTGAAGGTTTTGAGTTTTGCATGGGAAGACCTGAAGTTATCGTAAAGGTTGAAGATGGGGTTAAAACAGAACCTTTTGAACATTTAGTTATCGATGTACCTGAGGAATTTAGTGGTGCGGTAATAGAAAAACTTGGCAAAAGAAAAGCTGAAATGAAAACTATGGCACCAACAGGCGATGGACAAACAAGACTTGAGTTTGAAATTCCAGCACGCGGACTTATAGGTTTTAGAAGCCAGTTTTTAACCGATACTAAAGGCGAAGGCGTGATGAATCATAGTTTTTTAGAATTCCGTCCTTTTAGTGGTGCGGTTGAAAAGCGTAACAATGGAGCGTTAATTTCTATGGAAAATGGCGTAGCTTTAGGGTATTCTTTGTTTAACCTTCAAGAGCGTGGAGTGCTTTTCATAGAGCCTCAAACTAAAGTTTATACCGGTATGATTATAGGTGAGCACTCTCGTCCAAATGATTTAGATGTTAATCCTATCAAAGGAAAGAATCTTACCAATGTAAGAGCAAGCGGAAGCGATGATGCAATCAAGCTTGTACCACCTAGAAAATTAAGCCTTGAAAGAGCTTTAGAGTGGATAGAAGAAGATGAACTTGTAGAAGTTACGCCTGTAAATGTGCGTGTTCGCAAACGCTATCTTGATCCAACTCAAAGAAAAAGAATGGAAAAAGCAAAATCTTAATGGATTTAAAAAGCTTAGAAAATAATAGACTTTATATACTTAAACGCTTAGGGATCTTAAAATTCCTAAGCATTATCGAAGCCTTGCTTGTAGGCTTTTTAGCCTTTGTTTTTATAAGAGATTCCTTAATTGCAGTAATTTTAGCTGTTTTTGTAGGTATTTTTTTCTTTCGTTTTACAGCCAAAAAACTAAAACTCGCACAAAAAGAATTACAAATTGACGCTTTAAATTTATTTTTGCGTCGTTTTGGGGCGAAATTTAAAAAGCAAAGTTTAAGCCAAAAAGACTTTTTAAAACTAGGACTTACAAAAGATTTGCAAGAATTTAAAAGTCAAAACTGCTTTGAATTTAAGGATTTTAAAATTTATGATATTCAGTTTTTGGACGAAAATAAACGCTTTTTTTGCGGAATTTTACTCGAAATTTTAAGTGCAAACAAAAATCCTAGCTTTGAAAATGAAGAACAAATTTATATCAAACTTAAAGATAAAAATTTCACTTTAAATCATATCTTTTCTAAAGAAAATCATTATCTTATCGCTACTTTAAGCAATCCTTTCTTTATAGATATAAAAAAAGATTTAGAAAACAATTTCAAAAATTTAGAAGAAAATCTAAACTCTATAAAAAATAAACTATTTAAATAACTAACATAAAGTTAATATCATAAAATTTTAATAAATATTAATTATATACTTTAAAAATATATTACTTTTAGTAACACTTTAAAATTTAATTTTATTTAAATTATTCTTATTATGCTTAATATTTAAGAAAAAATACACTAAAATCAATTTGAACTACAAATAAAAAGGAGGAAAATCATGAAAAAACACATTTTATTGCTTGGTTTATGTCTTAGTTTGAGTCTTAGTGCTAAAAGCGTGAGTGACTACAAAGTAGGAGAAGAATTAAGCGACAAGGAAGGAGTAGAGTATTTTAAGGAACTTTCTAAAAGACCTGTGCAAGAATGGCCAAATAAAAATTTAAGCATCAATGATGTTCCAAAAGGCAAGCAAGGGGATTTAATCCGTTATGGCATAAAGCTTTTAAGCAAGACAGAAAGCACTCTAGGACCCTATAGCAAGCTAAAAAAGACAAGCAACGAAGTAAACTGTATTTCCTGTCACATGGACAATGACGGCAATGGTTTACCAGGGACAAAAAAATATGTTATTCCATTTTTAAATGTCCTAAACAATTATCCAAGACTTGATATAGAAACGATGAAAATCATCTCTATTGAAGATAGAATTCGCGGAATGGGTGGAACTGACTCTCATAGATTTCCTAATGATTCTAAAGAAATGAAAGCAATTTTAGCTTATTTTAAATGGCTAAAAGAAGCTTATGGTATCAAAGACGGCGTAAAGCTTGAAGGAGATTTTTTTGCTAAGATGAATTTTCCAAATCGTCCAGCTGACCCTGTGCGTGGGAAAAAGCTCTTTGAAGAAAATTGTGTTGCTTGCCATGGCGAAAGAGGACTTGGGGTAAAAAATGATAATTATGAACAAGGTAGTGGACATTTATATCCATCTTTACTTATCTATCCTGATGGTGGACACATGGCTATGATACCATTTTTAGCAAGATTTTTAAAATCAGCCATGCCTTTTGGTGCGAGTGCGGATAATCCTATATTAAGCGATGAAGATGCACTAGATATAGCAGCTTATGTCAATACAGGTTTTGTAAGAATGCCTATAACCACTACAGAAAATCGTGCAGGACTTGATACAGCTTATAGCAAATCCCCATCATTAAAACCTGAGTATTTTGCCTCACCGCAACAAAATTTAGACCCTAAAGAATACATAAAAGTAAAATACGGACCTTGGAAAAATCCAAATCACTTCCCAGGAGAATGATTAATTTTGGGCTAAGCCCAAAATTAATCCTCATCTTTGGCTAAATTTTCAAGACTTTTAATCCCTTCTTCACCTATCAAATTTCCACCTTGTAAGTCGCTAAATATCGCGTTTAAAGAACTCACTATAGCAGTGGAATTAAAACTTAGATTTTCTATAGCTCTTTCTCTTTTTTTCCATATATTTTGCAAAGCCCTTTTTTCAGCTTCTAACTCTTCTTTCATATTTTGATAAGTTTTGAGTATAAAAGTGATTTGCGTGTTAAATTCCTTAGAATTTAAGTATTCGTATAAAATGTGATTTTTTTCATCTTTGTTTTGCAGGGCATTTTTGAGTTTATAAGAATTTATAATGCTTTCTCTAAGCACTGCTAAAACACCTTTAAATTCATTAAAAGTACAGATCAAAATTCCTTCTTTAAAATGCGTTTTTTCTTTATCTTTTGGCATAGTTTTTGTAATCAAAACCGCTATATCACTTTTTGCAGCTATGCTATCTAGCTTAAGCTTATCAAGCCATTCTTTATTAAATTCTTTAGTGCGTTTGCTCTCATATAAAATACTTCCGCAAATATTTCCAAAATTATCCTTTACTATATGCAGACAATCAGCTCCATTTACGCCCTTTGGCACTTCTTTTACTTCATCACTTAAATACTCACTTTGTATGTATTCTTCTATGAGTAGTTCGGCTGCTTCGCCTTGGAGTTGCTGTGAGCCTTGTTCTATCCTGCGTTGTGCGTCTTCTAGCTTTTGAGCTACACTTTTAAAATTCGTTTCTAGTTCTTTGTATTTAAGATCTTGCTCTTGAGTACTTTTTTGAAATTCAAGACGCATTTTTTCTCTTTCAAATTCCAAATTTTTGCTTTCTTGTTCTTTAAATTCTTTAAAAGCCTCTTCTTTGGCTTGAAATTTCAATCTTTCTTCATTTTCTTTTTGCTCTCTTTTTAGTCTTTCATTTTCAGCCTTTATGCTTAAAAACTCGCTAAGTTCTTTGCTTTTTTTCTCGAGTTCTTCTTGCATGATTTTCATTTCATTTTCATGCTCTTTGTTAAATTTCTCGCTGAATTCTTTTTGGAAATTTTGCTTTTGTATAAGAAGTTCTTGTTCAAATTTTTGCTTTTCTAAAAGAAGCTTTTGGCTTACTTGCTCGTTTATGAGTTTTTCTTGTTCTATCTTTTGAGTTTTTAAATCATTTAAAGCTTTGGTATATTCAGCTCTTTTAGCATTTACCTCATCATCAAATTCTTTTTTTTGTTTTAGCATTTCTTGCTTAGCTTTATCTAAAATTTGAGCATATAAAGCAGTGCTGATATCGATAAAACTTCCACAACTTGGGCATTTGATTTGTTCATTTTGGTTTAAATTTTGCATAAAAAATTTCCTTGAGAATTTTTCTATAAATTTAACATAGAAAAACAAAGATTATTCTAAGATTGACTTGTTAAAATCATTCTTTTAGAATAATTAGGATTACAAATGCAAAAACACACCAAAATTCACGGCTTTGCCAAATTTAAACTCATCGTTATCCTTGCTTTGATGTCAAGCATAGCACCGCTTTCTACAGATATGTATTTGCCTGCACTTTCTCATGTGGAGCAAAGTTTTCAAACTAATTCTTTTTTAACCCAACTTAGTATCGCAAGTTTTTTTATCGCTTTTGCTTTAGGACAGCTTATATATGGGCCTTTAAGTGATATTTTTGGGCGTAAAATTCCAGCTTTGGTGGGGATATTTTTCTTCATCGTTTCGAGTTTGTTTTGTGTGATTATCGATGATATTTATGCTTTTATCACTTTGAGATTTTTTGAAGCACTTGGGGGTTGTGCAGGTGTGGTTATCGCAAGGGCTATTGTCAATGACTTGTTTGAGATCAAAGAAGCTGCAGGGATTTTTGCTTTGATGATGGTTTTTAGTTCTCTTGCTCCTATGCTTTCGCCAACTTTTGGGGGAATTTTGCTAGAGTATTTTTCATGGCATAGTATTTTTGCAACTTTGTTTGCTTTGGGAATTTTACTTTTTTTGATGATACTTTTTGGCTTAAAAGAGTCCGCACCTCATCTTAAAAACAAAAAATTTTCCCATCATGAAGCGATGAAAAGCTACAAATTTGTTTTAAGCGATAAACGCTTTTTAGTTTATATACTATGTGCTTCTTTTGCTTTGGCGGCGATGTTTGCTTATATCACAGGATCAAGCTTTGTTTTTACGCAGTTTTTTGGCTTAAGTGAGCAAAAATTTGCCTTGCTTTTTGGGGCAAATGCTTTAGGTTTTGTCATCTGTGCAAATATCAATGCGAGATTGGTTTTAAAATACGAAAGCGAAAAAATCTTAGCAAAAGCTTTGATGATAATGTTTATATCGACTGTGATTTTACTTGTAAATGCTTTTTTTCACCCAAATTTCTTGCTTTTTGAACTTAGTATTTTTACAAGTATCGCTATGCTTGGTTTCATCGCACCCAATACCACGACTTTGGCTATGGCAAGGTTTAAAGAACATAGCGGAACTGCTTCTGCGGTGCTTGGAACGGTGCAATTTGGTTTTGCAGGGCTTATTTCTTTTGTGGTTGGAGCTATTAACGCAAATACACCGATAATCCTTGCTTTTGTAATGTGTGCTTGCGTATTGGTTGCAAATATGATATATTTTCTAATCAAAATAAAGGAGAAAAAATGAAAACAAATAATATCTTTATGGCTTTAGCCATAGTTTTAGCAAGTTTGATTCTAGCTTTTGGATTTAACAAGGCTTTAAGCGATTTTAAAACACTTGAAAGAAGTGTAAGCGTAAAGGGTTTAAGTCAAAAAGAAGTCGAAGCGGATACTTTGATACTTCCTATAAAATTCACAAGATCAAACAACAATCTTACAAATTTATACGAAGAACTAGAACAAGATAAAGAAAATATCATCAAATTTTTAAAAGAACAAGGCGTAAAAGAAGATGAGATCAGCTACAACTCGCCAAATATCATAGATCGTTTAAGCGATCCTTATAGCAACGACACTCAAGCTACATACCGATACATAGGCACTGCGAATTTACTCATCTATACTCAAAATGTAAAGCTTGGAAAAAGCATACTAGAAAACATTTCAAGTCTTGCAAAATTTGGCATAGTAACAAAAATCGATAATTATGACATAGAATACCTTTATACCAAACTCAATGAGATAAAACCACAAATGATAGAAGAAGCAACGCTCAATGCTAGAAATGCAGCGATAAAATTCGCACAAGATTCAAACAGCCATCTAGGCAAGATAAAAAAGGCTTCTCAAGGACAATTTAGCATCAGCAACAGGGATAAAAACACACCTTACATCAAAACCATAAGAGTGGTTTCTACTATAGAATACTATTTGAAAGACTGATAATAAATTTTCAAGCTAAGCTTTAAAGGCTTAGCTTGGCACTATGGAATTTTTTCGTGCGGTTTTTAAATAGTTTTTTATAATTATTTTTCTATTTTTGCTTTAATTTTATCTTGAAGTCTTTTCAATGTATTAAATGGAAGAATATCAAGCATTTTTTCAATCAAGCTTAAACTAGGAATTTCACCTTTTTTATCAAGTATCTTGCTTGGATTATTTTCTGCAGAATCTAGCATAATTTTTAAAAGTTGATTTTTTAGTTCCTCGTTCTCTGTTTCTTTTATTTGAGTTTCATACCCTTTATAAGTTTGATTTAATCTTTGTTTATAAGCATACTCACTTGCTATTCTTTTATATTCTGCAATTTGCTTTGTAGAATAATAAGTAAAAAATCCGCTAAAAAATAAAAATGGCAAAGCTCTAAGAAAATTTATATATGTAAAATTTTCCTCAAATGAAAAGCAAAAATAAATACCAAAAACAATAATAAAAACGAATATAGACACTCCAAAAATTATATTCCAAGTTTTGATATTTGTTTGTGCAACCTCTCTTTCATCTTTATAAGCCTCGGCTAATCCCGCAGAAGTTGCACCTGGTAATAATTCATCTATTTCATCATTTTTTTCTTTATACAAATTTTCAAATTTATCTTTATAGCTATTTAAACAATTTTCTAATTCTTGTTTTTTACTAGAAATTAAATTGTTTATTTCAGTCCGTTTTTCATTTAAATATTTTTCAAGAGATAACTTTCCACCTTTTCCATTTTCATCTGCTTCAACACCAATAAAAATTTCATTGTAAAATTTTTCAAATTTTTCTATTTTATCTTTATTTTCTTCGATATCATCACAAGCTTGTTTCAACTTCGAAATAATCCCTTCGGTAACATTGCCTTGAGAATCTTCCTGATCATAAAATTTCATATAATCATTTTTCATTTTATTTGCACATTCTTTAGCTTTTTCAATTTCAATTAAAGCACTGCTTTTATTTTCACCATCGGTTTCAATATCAAAAATTTTCCAATAAATTTCATCTATATCTTTTTGTCCGGTTTTTATATCTTTAATCATATCTTTTACGGACATTTCTTCATCATTGCCATTTCCATTATAAACAGAATTAAATTCTGCAATATCTTTTAATGAATTTTGTATAGCATTATTTTCGATTAGATTAAGAAATTGTTCTAATTGTTTTAAAGAATTTTCATCTTTGATATTTTTTATAATTTTATAAAATAACTTTTTTTGTTCTTTAATTAAATTTTCCATTTTTATTCCTTATTTTTTATATTTTGTTGCAAATTTTCATCACAATACCTTAAATTTTTCAACTTGGCACTATGGAATTTTTGCGTGCGGTTTTTTGGAGTGAAAAAAGAACTAAAAATATTAAAATAGTATAAGCAAATGTTAGATATATAAACAAAGGATCATTTGAAAATATTTTATCATTGATAAGTTTTCCAATAAAAGGATTTAAAATAGTTATATTAGCACCCATAGATATAATAACAATAATATAACTTATACATATAAAAATATATCTTAGAAATAATGTATTTAAACATACCATCCATAAATAAAAAATACAAAATGTAAAAAATATTCCTATATTAGATAAAATATTTAAATTATTTTGATTTTTTGGAATATAAATGTTTATATAAATTAAGATAATTAGCAAAAATAATAAATAAACACATAAAATTAATATACTTTTAATTATATCTTTAAATATTATATTTTTAATTATTATAAAATCTAATTTTATATTTTTGAAAATCTTATAAAATATTACTATAAGACAAATAAAACAAACAGCAACAAAAGAAATTAAAATATGATTATAATATTGTTGCATAAATGAAAAATTTATAATTACTTCCTTGACTTTTGTCAAATAAGAAAACATATCTGAAGTTTTGTTTAAATTTTGTATAGATTTTTTTTCCAAATCAAACTCAAAGCTTCCTACAAAAATAAACAAAATATATAAACTAATTAGTAATATAAGATTATTAAAAACTTTTAAAAAGTCTGTGTGATGATCGCAAAGTTTTCTATAAAATCCTAAAAGTAAAAAATCCACAAAATCCCGAATTCTCGAAACATTTTTTTCTAAATCTGTCGTATTTTTTACATTCTCACCTTTTTTATCCCAATTTTGTTTTAGCTCTATCTCTTTACAATAAAGCTCGTATTTATGAAAATTTGAAGCGTCTAAAAGATTGTTATCTTTTATCAAAGCATTTTTAAAAGTCCTAAAAGAATCTCTAAAATCATTGGCAAATTTATCTAAGGATTTTTCTTGATATAAATTTGGTATAACGCCTGCTTTTTTAGTTGTTCTTTGACTTTCGTAAGAAGTGCATTCTTGTTTGACTCTCTCTTGTAAATCATCAAAAGTAAAATTTAAATTTATATTAACCACATTTAAATTTCCTTTGAAAATCGCTTGAGAAAAATTTGGAGTTTTATCAAATCTCACTCGATAAAAACTAGCTGTTTTTTCAAATTCACACTCGTGGAAATCAGCGTAATTTTTAAAAATAGAATTATTGAAATAAACATTATCGTTAAATTTTCCTTTAATGGTAACCCTATCTTCAAATACACAATTATCCATTTGAAAAATATCTAAGCATTCTTGAAAATTTAAATAAACTTCTTTTTTAAAATTACAATTTAAAAAAGATATTTTTTTAATATTTGTTATTTGATTAAAATATCCTATTCTTTGGGTAAATATACAATGATCAAACACTAAAGGATAGGTTTCAAATAATGATAAAATATCTACAACTCCATGAACTTGTGTCTTTAAATTTGTTCTAGATAAACCAAAAATATAAAATACACCAGATATGTATCTTATATTATCCTCAATATTTAAAATTTGTTTTATTTCTTCTATTGCTATAACTTCATAGGAAATTTTATCAATTTCGGTTATATTTTTTTCAATAATTGTCAAAAAATCAAATCCAATATCGTAATGTGATTTTATTCGATTTATAATCGTTTTATAAATTTTGTCAATGCAGTATTGCCTATCTAAAAAAGTATTAAAATTTTCAACCTCTTGTTTGATTTTGTTTTCTATGATTTGTCTTTGTTCTTTTGTTAGTTCTTTCATTATTTCCCTTCAATGATTTTTATTTCTTCTTCGGTTAAGTTATAGAGTTTATAAGTCAAAGAATTGATTTTGTTTTCTAGTTCTTGGGTATTTGCGTTTTTGTCTTGCTCTTTGGCTTTTAAAATTTCATCGACTAAACTTATAAGCTTGTTTGCTAATTTTTCATTTTTAGAATTTATATTTACTACAGGGATATTTAGCAAAGGCTCTTTATCAATTTTGAATAGATTTCCTTGTATTTTTCCCTTGTGCTTTAACCAAAAAGCTATGAGTTTTGAATTTAAAACTCCAGTTAAATATTTCAAATTAATTCTACAAGTCTGAATAAAAAACAATGCTCTAGAACCATAAAAATTTTCATTAGAATATACAAAAATTGGCTCTATACATCTAACTTGTGAAATAATTTTTTCTTCACCTTTTTTAAAAAATTTTTCTTCTCGTTCTCTATGCAAATAAAAGTATGGCTTATTTGGAGTTTTATATTTAATTTTTGATTCTTTCAGTATTTCTTTATATTTTTGAAAATGTTGCTTCAAATTAGGTAAATCATCTAAATTTCCAGAATAATTTTTATTAGACAAATAAATCAAATATTTATCAGTAAAGCTAGAATAAAATTTTCCACTCAATCCTGTGTAATATTCTTTTATAAAACATTGTTCATTTTTGGAAAAAACATTTTTATCTTTTATCACAAAAGCTTCATCTATAGCTGGAACTATCCCTTGTGCCACTTCACTTTCTTCAAGGTAAAATTTTCCATATTTTTGGATTTTGTTAAAAAGTTCTTCATAGTCGCTTTTTGTGAAATTCAAAGTTTTATCTATAAATTTTTTTGGAGTTAAATTTATGCTTAAAATTTCATTGTTTTGGGTTTTTTCATTTTTTAAAAGATTTATAACATCTTCATAAATTGGAGTTTGGGTTGTGATTTTAGCAAAATGAAATTCGTAATTTTTAGGCGGTTTTATTTTTTGAAATTGCATTATCATAGTTTGTATGCTTGCAGAATCAAACACCATAAAAGAACTAAAATCAACAAGGCTTAAAATTTGAGATTCTTCTAAAACTATATTGCGTAGTTTTTTAGCCCCTGAATTTGTAACCCAATTATTTGTAGCGATAAATGCTAAATATCCATTATTCTTAAGTATATCAAATCCACGCCCTACGAAATGATACCAAATATCCATTTTTCCTTGATAAGTTCTTAACTTTTTTGTATTGGTAAAAAGATCTTTATTATCATTTTCTTTTATATAAGGCGGATTGCCGATGATGAGATCAAAGCCTTTGAAATTTCCATCATCGTCCAAAATTTCAGGGAATTCAAAACGCCATTCAAAAGGATGATTGCTTTCTAAGTTGAAGATATTGTCGTATTCTTTTTTAAGATTTGCAAATTCTTTTGTGGCTTCTTTTTCATCAAAGTCAAAAAGAGTCAAATTCGCACTAACAAAGAATTTCAAATTTTCATCATCTATGGCTAAGAAATTTCCGTATTTTTTAGAGTATTTTTCATATTTATCGTTAAAGCTTTTCATTTCTTTTTTAAATTTATCTGCAAAGCAGAAATTTTTAAAAGAAATTTTGAGATTTTTTATCTCTTGGTTGATGTGGCTTTTATCTGTGTAAAAGCCTTCTTTATAGTCTTTTACTATGCGTTTGTATTTGTTAATGCGTTCTTTGATGTTAGGATAGTGGTTTAGGCTTTTGCCTGTTTCAAAGTAAGATACCAAAGAATTTCCGCATTTTATGTTTATATCGATGTTTGGCAGGGTTTTAAGATCGTGATAATTCTCATCATCAAAGCTTTGATAAAAACTATGTTTTAAAAGCTCTATCCAAAGCCTTAGCTTGGTGATCTCGCATGAGTTAGGGTTGATATCGACTCCAAAAAGGTTGTTTTCTATGATGTCTTTTTTGGTATGAAAAAGTTCTTGCTGGATAAGATGGGCTTTATCTTTAGGTGTTTTTGGGCGTTTATACTCTATAAACTCACCTTTTCTACCCGTGATGAGAATTTCATCGTTTTGCACTTCTAGATAAAATTCTTCATCAAAAAGATTTAGCTCATCATAAATGCTTAACATAACATTTAAAGCAGAAACCAAAAAATGCCCGCTTCCCACCGCAGGATCGCAAATTTTTATAGAATTTAAAAGCTCTTTTTGTGCTTTTTTGTCTTCTTTTCTTAAAGACTTTCTTAGTACGCTTATATTTTTAGCATCAAGATCAAATTGAGCGTTGAATTTATCAAGCACAACTTTTGTGATGCTTTCTTTGCACATATAAGAAGTGATAAAGCTTGGCGTGTAAAAGCTCCCTTCTTTGTAGCCATTGAGTTTTTCAAACACATTTCCTAAAACGCTTGAACTTATGAGTTCTTTTTGGCTTAAAATTTCGCTTTGCTCATCATCGCTACCAAAATCAAAGCTATCTAAAAATTCAAACAAGTATTCCAAAAGCCCCACTTGTCCTTTTTTAGCCTTGCATTTATCATCTTTTAGCACGGTGTTTTTATAGTAAAAAAGCTTTAAGTCATTGCTTAAGCTTGAAATTTCAAGTGTGTTTTCTATGCTTTGTTTTTCAAACAAAGAAGAATTTAGATAAGGCAGATAAGCAAATTCGCTTTTCTTTCGCGTGCTTTTTTCTTTGGCTAAGACTTCAAAGAAAAGTTCGCTAAGCTTGTCAAAATCAGGGATTTTTTTGAAATTTAAAAATTTCAAATTTTTATCATCATTAAAACGCACCAAATTTGACTCTATAAGCTTTAAAAATAAAATGCGATTAAGCCATAAGATCAAAAGTTTTAAGATGGTTTCAAAATTTTCTTTTTCAAGCTTAGAATTTATAGCGGTGTAGAAAGTGCCTTGCTCTTCTTTACTTTCTTCACTTTTTGCGATGATGAGTTTTGAATTTTGTTTGCTCTCACAAAGCCCTAAGATATATAAAAGCTCTTTGTAAAAAGCGTTGTTGAGTGAATTTGCATCGTTGGGGTTAAACTCACTTAGCAAACAATCTTTGCTAAAAATTTTAAACAAAGGCTTAAGCTTACCAAAGCTTAATTTATCTTGCTCTAAGATAGGTTTTAAATCCACAAAAAGCCCTTTTAAAGTGCTATCGCCATTTAAAATCTTTTCAAATTCTTTATAAATTTCGTCGGTATTGCCTTTAAAAAGCGAGTTTTTGCTTTCAAAATTTTCAAAAGCTTCTTTAAAATACTTGCTTTTGTTAAAAAGCTCTTCAAACAAATCCGCCTTAAAGATAAAAAAGCTATAAAAATCCGTGATGATGATGTGCTTAAGCGATGAATTTAACGCTTTTCTTTCGCGAAGATAGTATAAAATGCACTCATGCAAAGCCTTGCAGTTGGGTTTGCTTGGGCTAAAAAATTCTCTAGAATGAGGTAGTTTTGCTTCAATGATGACTTGAGCAAGACCATCTTTTTTTAAGGCTAAGTCTATACCGCTGTTGCCTTTGTGTATGCTTTTGACTTCGCATTGAAAAGATAAATTTTCAAAAAATTTGCTAAGAGCGTTTGCCACAAGGGAATCTTCGTTGTTTTTGAGATTGTTTTCTAAATTTATTTTGTAGTCTTTTATAGTTTTGATAAATTCGTTTAGTTCTGTTTCTAAGATAGGCTTTTTGCGGTGGTAGGGATTTAAAAATTCTTTTTCATTTATAGCTTCAAATTTCATATTGCACTTTCAATAAATTTTAAATATTTTAGCAAAAAAATCTCAAGTTTGGTATAAAATTTAAAAGTTACTTTTTGTAATTTTATAAAAAAATAATTATATAAAATGAGAATATTTGATACAAAATTTTAAAATTTTAAATATTTTTGTAAAAATATATCATTTTTTAAATTTATCAATACCCCTAGTTTTGTTACAATAATTCTATATATCATTAAAAAGGAGTAAAATGCGTTATTTAGCTATATTTGCGATTTCAATCACGCTAAGTTTTGGTGCAGCTAATCCGCCTATACAAGATAGAACGGGCACAGGACTTGTTTTATCAAGTCATGAACTAGCCAATAAAATAGGCAAAGAAGTTCTTGACAAAGGCGGAAATGCCATAGATGCAGCTGTAGCAGTAGGTTATGCTTTGGCTGTAGTGCATCCTGCAGCAGGAAACATAGGTGGTGGTGGCTTTGCAGTCATTCATCTAGCCAATGGAGAAAATACCACGCTTGATTTTAGAGAAATGGCACCTTTAAAAGCAAGCAGAGATATGTATCTTGATAGCAAAGGAGAAGTTATAAAAGATGCTTCAACTATAGGTTATCTAGCTGCTGGAGTACCAGGAACGGTTAAAGGTATGAGTGCTATGCTTGATCGCTACGGCACTATGAAACTAAAAGACTTGATGGCTCCTGCTATAAAACTAGCTGAAAAAGGTTATCTCATCAACGATAGACAAGAACAAACCATGCTAGAAGCTAAAGATATGTTTAAAGAATTTCCTAGTTCAAGCAAATATTTCCTTAAAAAAGATGGTAGCACTTATAAAAGCAGGGATTTATTTGTCCAAAAAGATCTAGCAAAAACTTTAAAACTTATCGCAAAGGAAGGTCCTGATGCTTTTTATAAGGGAAAAATCGCTGATTTAATAGCAACGGATATGGCTAAAAACAAAGGCATTATCACTAAAGAAGATCTAGCACAATACCAAGCTATTTGGAGAAAACCTGTAGAAGGCACTTATAGGGGTTATGATATCATTTCCATGTCGCCACCTAGCAGTGG
The DNA here is from genome assembly GCF_001763075.1 of Campylobacter sp. BCW_4321. NCBI lineage: Bacteria > Pseudomonadati > Campylobacterota > Epsilonproteobacteria > Campylobacterales > Campylobacteraceae > Campylobacter > Campylobacter sp. BCW_4321. Next base: position 100,419 of record NZ_MJYA01000022.1, read on the forward strand.
GGGTGCTCATATCATCGAAATTTTAAATATCATGGAAAATGCCAATATAGAAAATTTAGGCTTTGCAAGCTCTAAAACTTTACACATAATGGCTGAAGCTATGCGTCAAGCTTATGCGGATAGATCAGAATACATGGGTGATCCTGATTTTGTAAAAATCCCACTTGATAAACTTACAAGCAAAGAATACGCCAAAGAAATTTATGCAAAAATTCCAAAAGACAAGGCTTTACCAAGCTCAAAAGTAAAACCTGGTTTAGGACAAATTCACGAAGGACATAATACCACTCATTATTCTGTGCTAGATAGCAAAGGCAATGCTGTAAGCATTACCTATACTATCAATGCGAGTTATGGTTCAGGTGCTGCGGTTGAAGGGGCAGGGTTTTTACTCAATGATGAAATGGATGATTTTTCAATCAAACCAGGGGTGCCAAATTTATACGGACTTGTAGGCGGAGAAGCTAATGCTATAGAACCTAAAAAAAGACCTTTAAGCTCTATGAGTCCAACTATCATACTAAAAGATGGAAAAGTATTTATGGTAGTAGGTAGCCCAGGTGGTTCTAGGATCATCACGACAGTTTTACAAGTGATTTCAAATGTGATCGATCATAAAATGGATATATCAACAGCGGTAGAATCTCCAAGATTTCACATGCAGTGGCTACCTGATGAAATCAGAACAGAGCCTTTTGGAATCATCAAAGATGTGCAAAACAATCTTGAAAAAATGGGCTATAAAATCACAAAAGAACCTTATATGGGTGATGTAAATGCTATCATGGCCGATCCAAAAACTGGAAAAATCGTAGGTTCTATGGATACAAGAAAAGAATTCTAACTTCTTATTTACCCTTGAAATTTCAAGGGTAAATTTATACAGGATTTTTAAGTCTTCTTTTAAAAAATGCTCCTAAAATTAAAATCACTGTAAAAGCAATGAAAAAATATAAAAATTTAGGCACAGGCACAGGATCTCCTGCTGCATAAGAATGCAATCCTGATAGATAGAAATTTACCCCAAAATAAGTCATCAAAATAGAATAAAATCCTATAACACTCGCACTTGCAAAGGCGTAAGGATTGTTAAATTTTGAGATAAATCTAAGATGTAAAATCATAGTATAAACAATAATAGAAATTAAAGCCCAAGTTTCTTTAGAATCCCAACCCCAGTATCTTCCCCAGCTTTCGTTTGCCCAAACTCCACCTAAGAAATTTCCTATAGTGAGTAAAGCAAGTCCTATTATCATCGCCATTTCGTTGATACAATGTAAGTTTAAAATACTTTGATCTATTTGAGCTTTTTTTGGATTTCTTAACATAAATAAAATCAAGCTAAATACTCCAAGAAAAAAGCAAAGTCCTAAAAATCCATAGCTTGCAGTGATGATAGAAACATGGATATTAAGCCAATAGGATTTTAAAACGGGCACAAGATTTGTAATTTGTGGATCCATAAAACCAAGATGTGCTACAAAAAGAGAAATTCCAGCCATAATACTTGCGGTACAAAGCGCTAAAGAAGATCTTTTATAAAAAACAAGTCCCGCAAAAGCACAAGCAAAAGCTATATAAACCATACTTTCATAAGCATTACTCCAAGGAGCGTGATCTCCTACATACCAACGAAAGATTAAAGCTAAAGCATGAGCTAAAACACTTAAAGCAATGAGAATAAAAATGGCATTTTTAAGCATTTTTGGAGCTTTTTTAAGGCTTAAAATTTCATAGACTAATAAGATAAAAAGCATACTACCTAGTAAAAGATAAATAGGGGTGAGATTGTCAAAAATATTATAATGATTTAAAAAAAGCTCTAAAGAAATTTGAGTAGGTGTAGGGATAAGATTTGATCTATAAAAATTTTGGAAATTTTTAAGTCTTTCTAAACTTTCATCGGCTTTAGAAAAATCTTTGGTACTAAGAGCTTGTTCAAAATCAAAAAAATATTTTGCCAATAAGCTTTGTATATTTTCTATATCCTTTAAATCAAAAGGCATAGGTGTAGCAGGAGAATACCAAGTATAGGTTTTTTGGCTTGGATCAGGAAATATTCTAAAAATTTCTCCGCTATAGATATAAAAAGCAGTGTTGATTTTTTCATCAAGAGCTAAAATATCTTTATCAAACTGATCTCTTAGAGCAGGTTTTTTGCGGTTTGCTTCTTCTATATAGTTTGAAAGTTTGTAAAAATCTCCATCAAAAACATCATCATAAGCAAGATATTTTTCATTTTTATCTACACCTAAAATTTCTTTTAGCTTTGCAGTTTTTACGCTAATCATTTTTATTTGTCTGAAATGTTGTGGATACATCATCATACCAAGAAAAATTTGATTATAGTTTAAACCTAAAAAATCATTTTTTTTGGTAATCTTATGGATGTAATTCATCGCTAAAGTATCGATAGGTTTTATCCTGCCATCAAAGTCTTGCACAAGTAAGCTTCCAAAAAGCATAGAATGTTTTGCAGAATTTTCTTTGATATTTTGTATAAGCTTTAAGGTATTTTCATCGGCAAAACTTTTTATGTTAAAAGCAAAAAGACAAAAAAGAATTAATAAAAGATTTTTTTGATTTTTAAGATAGTTTGATAATTTTTGAAATCTTGAGTTTTTAGCAAATAAAATCCATAAAAAACCTAAAGTCAGCAAAGTATAGCCTATATAGGTTGGAATTTTTCCAGGATCTTTATTGACTGAAAGTATGGTGCCTTGTTCGTCTTGATCATAAGAACTTTGAAAAAATCTATATCCGCCATAATCTAAAACATTATTCATAAAAATTTTATACTCAAAACTTTTATCTTGATCGATCACTTCTATATCTGAAGCATAAGAAGAAGGACTCATAGAACCTGCGTAGCGATCTAGGATAAAATCTTTTAAAGCCAAAGAAAAAGGCAGTTTGATCTCTTCAGGACCCCAGTTGAGTGCAAAAATTTCACCTCCTAGTCTAAAAGGTAAAACATTTTCATTGTTGTAATTTGGAGTGAGTAAAATTTCTTTGCTTTCATTATTAAAAGAAATTTGCATTTTGATGATAGGATTGCTTATTGCATTAGGAGCTTTTTCATAATCAAGTAGTTTTAAATTTATAGTTTTATTTTGCTGCATGGAAACTTTTTTTTCAAAACTATTATGGAGTAAAGGATTAAAAGCTACTCCAAAGGATTGATATTCTACAACCTTACCTTCATCATTATAAAGCATTAAGGCTATAAATTCATCTCTTGTCACAATGATATCAGAACTTTGTCCTTCTCTAATGTGCATACCTCCTTCTATGCCAAAATAACGCGTGATTGCAGCGCCAAGTAAAATTACTATAAAAGCACTATGCAAGAGCAAGGAAGCGTATTTTTTTCTTTGCAAAAGTTTGTGTATAAAAATAATACCTATAAGATTGATTAAAAGCAAAAGGTGTAAGATATCAAACCATAAAGCATTATAAACTAAGGCTTTAGCAGCATTTGTGCCAAAATCATTTTCGACAAAAGTCGCTACTGCACAAGAAAGAGCATAGATAAAAAGTAAAATAAGACTCATCCAAAAGGAAAAAAAGCTTTTCTTAAACATTTTTCTCCTTGTATGCTAGAAAAAGTGTTTTAAAAAGCTTATCTTCATTAAGCTTTTGATTTTTTTCATCTTTTAAAATTTCCATAGTCAAAGCAAGGCGTTTAGCACTCATAAAACCAGGATAAATCAGTAAAGTTTTATGTTTAGGAGTAAAAAATACCAAAGTAGGCGTAGCGTCTATATTGAATTCTCTTGAAAGTTCTTCTATGCTTGTTTTTTTATTATCGTAATTATGAATTTTATGATAACTTGTATTGATATAATAAGAATTATATGTGTTTTTTAAGATATTTTGAACTTCTTTGTTGTTTTGAATTTCGTGTTTTAATTTATCGCAATAAACACAATTATTTGCACTAAAAATAATTAGCACAGGTTTGTCAGAAAAAACAATATTTTGATTGTCTTTAAAAAATTCTGCGATTTCTTTGTAAGAATTGAGATCAAGATTGTTTGCATCTTGTTTGTATTGTTCTGTAGTTTTTGTTCCTTTAGAAAGAATATTTTCATCTATTTTTTCATTATTACAAGCACAAAATAACAATATTATAAATCCTAAAATCAGTTTTTTTAACATCAAATCCTTTCATTTAAATTGCCTAGAAAACCTAGGCAATTATTATTTTAACAAATCCACTATAAAAGCATAAATCATCAAGAATAAAAAGATCATTCCCGTAATCAGCATCAAATAACCTGCTAATTTAGCAATGCTTTTATAAGAATTAAATTTAGAGTTTTTCTCATATAAACTTTCAAGCCTTCCGCTTTCTTTTAGGCGTTGATAATACGCATTTCTTTCTTGTTTAATCTCGGCTTCACTTTGGGTTCCTGAGAAAATTACCATATCCATAGGGAAGCGATCTGCTCTAAAATGAGTATTGAAGAAGTGGATTGCAAAGATAAATCCTGTTGCAAGTAAAGCTTCATCAGAATGCACTAAAGAACAAAGATTGATCATCCAACCTGGTAAAAAGGTACTAAAGAAAGTAGGGAACCATAAAACCAATCCTGAAAGTCCTATAACAAACATACCCCAAAATACTGCTAGATAGTCAAATTTTTCCCAATAAGTCCAGCGGTCAAATTGTGGTCTTTCACCCATGCCAAAGAACCATTTAAAATGTGCTTTCATATCTTTAAAGTCCTGCCAATTTGGCATTAAAGAATCAGGTCCAAAAAGGGCTTTTAAAATTTTCATTTTATCAAGTTTTCCTGTTTGTGGATCACGCACTAAATCTCTTCTTTTCCAGTTTACAAGTATGATTTCTCCAATATGAGAGAAAAAGACTATAAACATAACAATAGCACTAATATGATGCACTATGGTTGCACCGATTGGTCCGCCCATAAGATCTATCATGGTTTGTGCCCAAGGAGCGGTATAAAATTTTTGCGGCAAACCCGAGAAAGCAAGTCCTAAGAAACTTACCGCCATAAAGAAATGCTGAATTTTATGGAAGGTTGAAAAACGTTTGATTAAAACCTTGTCATTGTGTGCATTTTCTTTTGCTTTTTTCCATCCTGCAGGATGTGAAAATCTTGCTAAAATCAGTCTTATACTCCAAAGTAAAGTATGCAAACCAAAGAATACAAAAACTCCTATCACTAAAGCGGTCATAAAGATATAAGCACCGTGAAGTAAAGGATAGTTTTCTCCATCACTATGATCAGCATGTGCAATAAAATTGGCAAAATTTTCATTAGAATTTGGATGACACTGTGCACAAGTTTGAACACGATTTAAAGACGATAGGGTTGAGTTTAAATCTTCAACTTTTAAAATATTGTGTTTGCCGTGACAATCATAACAGGCTGCGATTTTTGGAGCACTACCAGGACTATTTAATACCATAGCCTTACCATGAAAAGTATCATGATAGCGATCTTGTTTATCTTGATGACATTCACCGCACTTAAAATCACTTCTTTGTTTTGAGGTCATTGCATTCATTAATGGATCGTTGTTGTGGATATCATGACAAGTGGTACAAGTTGGAATTTTTTTCTTTTTTCCATCTTTATCAAGTTGTATTTGGCTGATATTTTGATGAATGCTGTGTTTAAATTCTTTATCTATATCTTTATGACAACTTGCGCAGTTTTTATTGATAAGATCTAAATTTGCAGCATTATTATAGCGAATAGATTTTTTATCTTCGCCTTTTCCGTGGCAATCCCTACAACTTGGAACATCTCCAAAATACATTCTTGAATGAATACTATCTTTAAAATCATCTAAATTTTTAGGGTTTTGCCATTTTTCTATTTGTTCTTTTTGAACTTTTCTTCCAGAAAGCACCCAAGATTCTATACCATCTAACATAACATAAACATGGGTATAGCCTAATTTTTGGCTTAAATTTGCAATATTAGAAGCATCAAAAGTAAAACGATTCGACCCATAAAAAATTAAAGTTGCATTAAAATCATCAGGTAATAAATTTTGCCAATTTTGCGCATCAACTAAAACAGCATTAGGTATATTACCTGCAACTTCTCTTTCTTCCTTGGAATTAACATCCACAAAATATACATTTTTTTGCCCTAAAAGTTTTTCAGCATCTTTCATGCTGATAGGAGTTACACCTTCAACTATACCTATTTGAATTTTTCCGTCAGCAAGTAAAAAAGGGGTTGAAAAACAAAAAACAGCAAGCAATATAAATTTTATTAAACTTTGTTTCAAAATTTACTCCTTAAACTCGCCCAAAAAATGGGCGAAAATTTTATTTTAAAATATTTTTAGCTTCTTGTATATAAACCAAAGCCTCATCTACTATTTTTTTGGAGTAAACAGGACCATGCACACCCCAAGAACCATCTTTTTGCAATTTTTCTGCAATAGCCCTTGCTTGATTTGCCAAAGTAATAACACGAGATTTTTTCTCTACAGAAAGTTTAGGATTTTCAGCCATAGCTTTATCAATTTCTTTCACGCCTTTAAGAATATTTTCATATCCATCTTTTACAGGTTTTTGCCAACCTACAACAATGTCATAGATAGTCTCTTGATCTGTAAAATGAAGTTTTTTAGGTAAATTTGATTGAACCGCACTGTGACATCCACTTGCACCTGGCCCCATTAAATTTGGATCACTAAAACTTGTACGTCCACAAGCCCACATTAAATCAAGGAAAAATCTTCCATCATCATCTCTAGCGATGGTCCATCCTGGAGTTTTTGGAGATCTTTCTTTACCTTCTGGCGGATTAAGAGTTTTAGCAGTTTTATCAACTTTTATTTTCCAAATGTGAGAAGCTCTAACATTATCAAATCCACCTTTATCGGGATTTTGAACTGCTCCAAAGTTTTCACAACTCATCATATTTGGCATGTGACAAGCTGTACAATTATCTTTTGAATGAATTCCTCCTTGTTTAAAGAAGCTAGCTTGTGTGTCATGACAATCTGTACAAGTTTTTTTAAGCCCTACTTTAGTATATCCATCTTTCCAATCATTGAAAGTAACCTCATGAGGATCGTGGCAAGTAGAACATCTCATACCCTTATCATAGTGAGCTGAACTATACATTTGCGCACCTTCAGTTCCACAAGCTGGACAGCTAGATTTAAAGAAGGCATTAAATGGTTTTCTAGGATTTTTCTTAGCATCTTCTTCATTATAAGAAAATCTTTGATGACATCTTTCGCAGTTTGATGGCATACCTGCACCTCTAGCACCATAAAGATGAGCACCTGCACCATGACATTCTTCACAAGAAATACCTTTTGAAATTGTATGTTTTCTAAGCTCTTGAGTATTTCCTAAAGCTTTATAAAATTCTTCTTTGCTTTTAAAATCAAATTTAAAACTATGACAGGTTTCACAATAAGAACTTGCAGGCTGAAAAAGCATATTTTTACGATATTGTGCTGCATAAGAATTTGTTCCCCAAACTTGAGAGCCATTACCTCCAAATTGTTCCATAGTAGTAGGGAAACCTGGAGAAAATTCTGCTATTTTTTTGGTCATTTCAGGTGTTAAAAACTCACTCCAAAGCCTTGAGAATTGATTGCCGCCAGCTACAATTTTTCCTGTCATATTACTAAGATTTCCATCTTCAACATGATAAGTTCCACGAACCAACCATCTATCAATAAAACCATATTTTGTTCTAGGTGTTCCAATTACAGCATAGACATCATCAGGATAAATTCCATCTGGTAAAATAGTAGATTGTGAGTTATACATAGGTTTTTTTAAATCATTTCCTACTTCTTCAAACTCATCAGGAAAACGAACGGTTTTTGCATGACGTGATCTTTCCCAAGCTTTATATTGAGCAGGATGACATTCACCACATTTTTTTGGACCTACAAATTTATTTGGAAAATCTAAAAAAGATTCCATTCCTAAACGATAAGTCACTGAAGTATGAGCTAGATTGTTTTGCTGTGCAAAAGTAGGACCATTAGAAAATTCTACATATTCTTCTTCCCTATCACTAATAGCATATTTACCTACTATACGACCTTCTTTTTCATATTTAAACATAGGATGATGTTCTTTAAGATATTTAAAAAACGCATCTTCTTGGTGCACATAACCCTCAAGCGTTCTTGGTTTAGTATCGCCATCTTGTGCAGCTTCTCCTTGAATAAGAACATTTGAATTTTCTGCACTACTCACATTTAAAGCAAATCCCACCCCAAGTAATAGGGTTAAAACCTTTCCCTTAGAAATAAGCTTTTTCATAAGATACACCTTATAAATAAAATTTTTAAGATAATATAATTATGAAATAAATAGTTTAAGATATAAATTATCTTATTTAAATTATATTAACTTTTATATATAAAGTTTATGTTAATTAAACTTAATAATTAATAAAATTAACAATTTCATCGTGAATTTATATATTAATTTCTATTTTTTATTTAAAATTCTATCAATAAACCAAGTAGCCGATCACGCAAACAACTTTTTTAAAAGAACTAAATTTATACAATCCATACAAATATACTTAACTTTCCAAACCCCTAAAAACACCCTATTCTCTTAAAAACCTTAACCAGCAACAAACTCTTTTTTAAACACTATTCTAAGCACCATCTAAAACAACAATAAAAATAAACATAGGATTTATATATAAAGTAAGTAATGAAGACATTTAACAAGTCCGCAATGAGCTACTTTCCCCCTGCCAGTAAGGCGTAGTATCA